>JACPZR010000028.1 GCA_016195395.1 Spirochaetia bacterium | reverse complement strand
GGTGGGGCCGGCCAGTTTGTACTTGGGTTCCACGTTTTAGTAACAATCCAAGGCGGCTGATTTTGCGGATTTTTTGAGAAAACGCAGCTCCGCCATGACGGGGCATCGGTATTTGAATCAGCAGTCTTCTTGGCCGTGGATTTCGCCGTGGGTCAGTTCACGGACACGGTTGGAGTTGTCCACGTGGACGACAGTGGGTTCATAGTCATCCGGCAGTTCCGAGGGGTCAAAGAGAGCGTAGGAAATGATGATGATCAGGTCCCCCACCTGGCCCATGCGCGCGGCGGCGCCATTCAGGCAGATGGTTCCACTCCCCCGGTCGCCCTTGATGACATAAGTCTCGAGTCGGCTTCCATTGTTCACATTTACCACGGACACCTTTTCGTAGGCGTGGAGACCCGCCGCTTCCATCAGATCCAAGTCCACGGTCAGGCTACCTTGGTAGTGGAGCTCGGCCTGTGTTACGGTGGCCCGGTGAATCTTGGACTTACAGAGGGAGACCAGCATTCCGATTCAGAAAAAGCAAAAGGGGGCTCTGGGTCAAGTATAAGATCAGCTCAAGGTCGCGTCGTGAGGGATGGTGTATTCCCGTTTTTTGAGGCGAGGGCGCTCCCGGGGCGCGGGGCATGATAGACGAGGGCCGCGCCGGTCAGGGCCGCGGTGGGCCCGAGAAGGGCGCCCAGCACCGGGATCAGGGCCACAAGGAAGTACGCGAGACCCAGACCCAGCATTTCCGGTCGGAACGCTGCCGCCCGGCGCGAACGCTCCGCAAGGCTGGGCGTCTCCTTTTCCAAGATGTACTCGAGAATCCCTCGCGCCATCAGGTATCCCTGGATGGGCGCCACAACAAAGATCTGAAAGCCCGACAAAGGCAGGGTGATTACAATGACTAGGAGCCCCAGAAACGCGTACTGAACGTTGACCCATATCCCTTTGATCGCGTTGGCAATGTCCGTCCTGAGCGACACTTCGATCGGCCGTCCGATGAGAATCTTCTCGATCTGGTTCAAGAGGGGGCCCATGAAGGGCAGCACCACGATCGCCGCAATGGTTCGATAGAGGACAACGTAGACGACGGCGGCAACGCTGAGTGCCGCGATTCTTCCAAGGACAGCAAGAACCTCGCCTAACGTTCCATCCACGTGGGATGAGAGACCTAAAAAGAACGTTGATAGAACCCAGTAAACGGCCGCGAACAAGGCCACGCCGGAGATCATACTTACTGTGGACGGCAGGATCCAATAGGGCCACAGATGGTTCTTTCTGATGAATCGAAACCCTTGAAAGAAGGCGCCAAAGCCGGTGCGGATGCGCCCAAAAAATGTGCCGATCTTTCTGAACATGATCAATGTCCCGTGCTTTGTGACCGCTTTGAAACGTAGTGTTCATCAAAGGGAATTTCAACGCGCGCAATGGTTCTGTCCGGCAGGGTCAGAATCCGGAAGAGGTTGGGGTCGATGTTACTGCCTTTGAGAAGAATCATGATCAGTGCAATCCCCAGCCCGGCCCCTTCCGTGTTATCCATGTTGTCCATGTAGAACTCGGCGATGTCGTTGTAGCCCATACTCTTCTTCATCTTCTCTCGGAGGCGGCGTTCCTCCGTGGGCGCGATGGATGTGTTGTTTTCCACTTCAATGCACAGGCCGTGTTCACCGTGCGCAATGTAGATTTTGACGTAGATTCCGCGCTCCCGGGCGCGCCGGCCATACTGCTCGTTCATGGCCTCTGAAAACTCCTGTTTGAACTTGATCATCCCTTTTTCATAGTCGCCGTCGTTATGTATGTCAAGGCCGGCGTCCTCAAAGAAGATCCGCTTCTGGTTGGCTTTTACGCCGTTGATGGCCAGTTCTTTGACGATGGTGTACAGCATGTCCAAGAGGTCCATGTGGGCATGACGCTCCAAAAGGAGCTTGAGCACATGCAGGATGTACTTCTCCGTCTGCTCGCTGATCCGACTGGATTGGAGGGCCAGCTCGCTCGACTGGTCGAGGATGAGGCGGATGTTTTGATCCAGTTCAAAGAAGCTCCGCGCCATATGTGACAGCATGGCTTCCGATCCCCCCGCACTCGCCAAGCAAGATTCTTAGTTGCCGCGCGGGCACGGCAGCATTCTACTATGTCTACCAGCATGATTTCCCCTTCCGTATCCAGCTCCAAAGCGGCCGTCCAGTTCTGTGTGGCGGACCCGGTCTTTCACTCCTGCTTGGGGGGCATGGAAGTCACCCTTATGTCGCCTGCAGAGGCCATGGCCGGCGGACGGATTCCGGAGCACCCGGAAGACCTGCAGCTGTGCTTATGGGTCGTTTCCGGCGACTTTCTGAAGGTGAACGCCGCGGCTGTGTGGGCCTGGGTCAAAGAACATCCCGCGCTCGACGTTGAAATGATCGTGGTTTCGGATGATACCAATGTTGCGTCCTACCAGCCGCTCCAGCCGGCGCAGATTTACATCATTGTTCCGGAACGCGCAGGATCAGACGTTATCCGCCAGCTCGCGGACAATGCAGTGGCCGCCCTTCAGGTCCGGTACGACCGGCTGAAGACGCAGTCTAAGCTGGCGCTCGCTTACCAGGAAATGCGCCGTCTGACACGGGTGGGCCAGTCGCTTGCCACGGAGCGGGACTTTGAACGCCTGATTGAACTGATTCTGGGACAGGCGCGCGAGCTTGTCTCCGCTGACGCCGGCTCCATCTACGTCACGGAACGCCCTAAACCGGGTGAACAGCCCACCCACCTCCGTTTCAAGAAATCCGCCATGCAGGTGAACTCGAGCGAGTTCCTTCTGCCCATCGACAAGAACTCGATTGCCGGCTATGTTGCCTTCAACGGCGAGCCGCTGATGATTGACGATGTCTATGCTCTGACCGGCCAGGAAGAGTATCATTTCAATTTTGAGTACGACAAGTTCAACAACTATCGCTCCCGCTCCATGATGGTGATTCCTATGAAGAACCATCGCAATGAAGTCATTGGAGTGATTCAACTGATCAACCGCAAGAGGAACTACCAGCACAAGCTGTCCTTTGAAGAGATGCAGGGGACCGGCGTGCTTCCTTTCTCACAGCGAAACCTGGAACTCGTTACGGCTTTGGCTGGTCAGGCAGCCGTGGCCATCCAGAACAACATGCTCCTGTCAGACATTCACAACCTCTTTGAAGGATTTGTCACCGCTTCCGTAACAGCGATTGAACAGAGAGATCCCACCACGTCCGGTCACTCGTTTCGTGTTGCGGATTTCACTACGGGTCTTGCCAAGGCTGTCGACCGTCTTTCGGACGGGCCTTTTTCGTCCCTCAAGTTTTCCATAGAACAGATCCGCGAGGATTCAGTGGCGCTTTCGTTATGCGCGCAAATGTATGGAGACAGACGCCCTCGAAAAGAAACTGCGGTTCTTGAAGGAACAGGGCCATGCCGATTACGACGCGTATGAGCGTTATCTGGATGATGAGCTGCAGACGTCGCTCGGAGAACTTGCGGACTTTCTCCACTCGATTGAGGAGGCCAATGAACCGGCGGTCATCGAAGCGGGGAACTTTGAAAAACTGGACGCGATGTCCACCCGTCGCCTGCGGCTGGACTCCGGCCTTGAAATCCCGTTTCTGCGGGAAAACGAACTTGTGAGCCTTTCGGTACGGCGCGGAAACCTGGACCAGCAGGAGCGGCTGGAAATTGAATCGCACGTCACTCACACGTATAAGTTCCTGATTCAGATCCCTTGGACAGGCGATCTCCGAAAGATTCCAGACATCGCCCGGTCGCACCATGAGAAGCTGAACGGGTCAGGGTACCCGCTGGGTCTACGCGGTCCGGAGATTTCCGTGCAAACGCGCATGATGACGATCTCCGATATTTACGATGCGTTGACCGCGCCGGACCGGCCTTACAAGAAATCCCTGCCGCCGGAGCGGGCCTTGGACATCTTTGCCCATGAAGCGCGCGACCACAAAATTGACGAAACACTGTTACGTATTTTCATCGAAGCGGAAGTCTTCAAGAATCCCGGCGACGCGCGCTACTGATCA
>JACPZR010000027.1 GCA_016195395.1 Spirochaetia bacterium | reverse complement strand
TAAGAAATCCGATGGGAAAAAATCTGACACCAAGTCCTCCGGTGGTAAAGCCAAAAAGAGTACACACAAAGCGATGGCCGCTGCCGGACCCGCTGTTACATCTGTGACGGCGGTAGAGCGTCTGATCTGTGCCAAGAAGCTGGAGGCGGCGCTCTTCGCGGACCGGCCCCGCAAAGTGGTCAAAACCCTGAAGGGAAGCGACCTGGCCGGCACGCACTACAAACCGCTCTTCAACTTTATTAAACCGGACGCATCCAAGAAGTCCCACTACGTCATCGCTGCCCATTTTGTAACGATGGATACAGGAACCGGGATTGTGCACATTGCCCCCGCCTACGGCGCGGACGACTTGGAAGCCGGCCGCCAAAACGATCTGCCGGTCATCCACGCTGTGGGCTTGGACGGCCGTTTTGTGGAAGGCACGGCATGGGCCGGTGAGTTCTTCAAGGATGCAGATCCGCACATCATCCGGGCTCTCAAAGAGCGGGGGCTTGTATTTAAATCTGAACGTTATAAGCACGAGTATCCGTTCGGTTGGCGCACAGGCGCGCCTCTTCTCTATTTTGCCAAAGAGGCTTGGTATATCCGCACCACCAGTGTGCGTGATGCCTTGATCCAAAATAACCAGTCCGTGCGGTGGGTTCCGGATCACGTGAAAGAGGGCCGGTTTGGAAACTGGCTGGAGAATAACCGTGACTGGGCCCTCTCGCGCGAGCGCTACTGGGGCACGCCGCTGCCCGTTTGGATGGATGAAGACGGCAACAGCCGGATCATCGGCTCCGCGGCTGAACTTGAGGAGCTGTCCGGTCAGAAACTCTCCGGGCTTGATCTCCATCGTCCGTTCATTGACCGCATAACGTTTCAGGATAAAGTCACGGGAAAGACATTCCGTCGCGTGCCGGAAGTGATCGACTGTTGGTTTGATTCGGGCGCCATGCCGTACGCGCAATGGGGATGGCCGGTCAGGGGGAAAGAGGCCTTTGCCAAAGCGTTCCCCGCGGAATTCATCTCGGAAGCTGTGGATCAGACGCGCGGTTGGTTTTATACACTGCTTGCCATCTCCACGATGGTGTCAGACAGCGCCTCGTATAAGAATGTAGTCTGCCTGGGTCACGTGCTCGACGCAAAGGGCGAGAAGATGTCCAAGAGCAAGGGCAATACGGTGGACCCTGAATCCGTCTTTGCCTCGCACGGTGCGGACGCCATCCGCTGGTATTTTCTGACAGGCGCGCCTCCGGGAAACTCACGCCGCGTGGGGCGTCCGGGGGAAGCCGGGGACCCTGTGGTCAACGTTCACGGTCTTTTCAACATGATCTTAAACAGCGCGGGATTCTTTGCGCTGTATGCCAACGTGGACAAAGTGACGATTGGAACAGACTGGCTGAAAGATCCGGTTCGGGGAGCGCCCGCCTTTGCCGAGCGGCCTGAACTTGACCGTTGGATTTTGTCGCGCCTGCAGGTGTTGATTCGCGACGTCACGGAGTCGCTTTTGGGCTATGATGCGCAGAAAGCCGGCCGCTTGATTGAAGAGTTTATGGACGGGCTCTCCAACTGGTATATCCGCAGAAATCGCCGTCGCTTCTGGAAGGGTGATCTGTCAGGCGACAAGCTGGCCGCCTACGATACGCTCCACCGTTGTCTTGTCACCGTATCCCGATTGATGGCCCCGTTTACTCCATTTTTGGCGGAGGATGTCTTTCGTTCATTGGTGTCTGAAACTGAATCGGCAGGGGCGCCGGAGAGTGTGCACCTGTCCGGCTGGCCGCAGGCCGACTTTCAGGGCCTCTATGACGCGAAGATTCTCGCCGACGGTGACCTGCTGCAGAACGCGGCCTTCCTGGGTCGAGCCGCGCGCATGCAGTCCGGCGTGAAAGTGCGTCAGCCGTTGCAGAGAATCATGGTACACGTCCCCGACGCGGAGTCGCGTGACGTTATCCGACGTTATCAGGAAACGCTTTTGGATGAGCTGAACGTGAAGGAACTGGAGTTTCTGGACGACTCGTCAGGAATTCTCGAGTACCGCGTGAAGCCGAATCTCCCGCGTCTGGGCAAACGTCTGGGCTCCCGTCTGCGTGAAGTGCAGGAGTTCTTCCGTGCGGCATCCGCGCGGGAAGTGGCGGCCAACGTGCGCGCGCTGAAAAGCACATGGATCGGGACCGGCGAGGACGCCATTGAACTGGAACACGAAGATATTCTTGTGGAATCCAGCTCAAAAGAAGGAACGTCCGGCGCTGAGGGCGGCGGTTTGTTTGTGGCTCTTGATACCACTCTGAATAAAGAACTGATCCAGGAAGGACTGGTGCGCGACTTGGTGCGTAATGTGCAGGAGCTGCGCAAGAAGTCGGAACTGAATGTGACGGACCGCATTTCCCTGAAAATCGATGCGCCCGATGACATTCGCGACGCCGTCCAGTCGTTTGCTTCTTACATAGAGGGCGAAGTGCTGGGCCGACTTGCGCCGGGAAGCGGTGTTCCATCCGGGGCGCAGAGCCTCGAATTGGACGGAAAACCTGTACAGATCGCCATCTGGAAGGTGTAGGATTTTTTGAGTTTACCCGCGTGAAGGGGGGGAAAAGGTGTCGCTATGGGTTTCAAACCAGTAAAGAAAACCACCTTTCTTGAGGCTGTGGCAGCTGCCATCCAGCACGAAAAGGAAGTGTTTGAGTTTTATCACAAGAACGCGGACACCCTTGCCGCCGGGCCGATCAAAGACCTCTTCTTTAAACTCGCGGAAGAATGTGACGAGCACATCCACATGATCGGTGACATCTACTCGCAGGTGCAGGGCGGGGAAGCGCTTCCCAACTTGAAGATGGCATCCAGCGTGCAGAAGTTTCATTCAACGTCTCTAAATATCCTCATGAGACGCCTGGACCGCAACAAAGCGCAGAACGCCGGCGGCGATGAGCTCGAGGCCCTGCGTCTTGCTGCTCAAGAACACGAAGACGCTGCGGATTTCTACGGACGCATGGCGGACCGCTTTGAGGACCCCAACTGCAAATTCCTTTTCCAGAAACTTTCGCACTTCCAGGAAGAGAACCGCATGCTCCTTGAGTCGTACATGACGTACGTTGCGCAGGGAACAGGTCATCCCCAGTTCTACTGGGAAGAAGACATCGCGCAAAAATAATGGCACACATTCAGCCGTTCCGGGCCGTCCGCCCCAAAGATCAGGCGAGCGCAGCTACGCTTGCAAGTGTTCCGTATGACGTTGTAGATGCCGGCGAGGCCGCGAAGCTTGCCGATGGTCTTCCGCTTTCGTTTCTGCGTGTAACGCGTTCCGAGATAGAATTGTCCGGCGTGGATCCGTATTCGGATGCTGTGTACCAGCGCGCGGCATCCAACATGAAAGCGCTCCTGGATGCCGGCCATCTTGTAGTGGAATCGGAGCCGTGTCTGTAT
>JACPZR010000026.1 GCA_016195395.1 Spirochaetia bacterium | reverse complement strand
GCTGTGTGGTTCCTTCGTAGATATTCGTGATGCGCGCATCGCGGTAGATCCGGGCAACGTCATAGTCTTCCGTGTAACCCGATCCGCCGTGAATCTGAAGCGCATCGCTTGCTACGATGTTGCACATTTCACTGATGTAGTACTTGGACAACGGGGTGAAGAGGTTGGCCATCTTCTCCCAGAACCGGATCTCTTCGTCGGCGCGGATTTCTTTTTCAGTCTTCCCGTCGCTTTCAAGGTGCTCCAGTTTCCAAACATAGTGGTCCACGGAACCAGCTGCTTCATACAGGAGGCAGCGCATAGCCGCGCATTCGCGTTCCATGCGGTCGATCATCTTTTTGACCGCGGGAATTTCCTGAATCAGTTTGCCGAACTGCTGGCGCTCGGATGCGTATTTCTTGGCTTCAAACAAAGCAGCGCTCGCAATTCCCATTGCCTGAGAAGCGATCGAAAGGCGCGCGTTATTCATCATGCCCATCGCATACTTCACGAGGCCCATGCCTTCCTGACCGATGATTTCGCCCGGGGCGTTGTCAAAGACCACTTCGCAGGTGGGAGAGCAGTGGAGGCCGAGTTTGCGCTCAATACCCGCGATTTCAACGTCCTCGCTTTTCACAAGGAAGAAGGAAAGGCCGCGTGCGCCGCTGGTGGGGCCGCCGGTGCGGGCCAGTGTCAGAATGACGGCGGGAGTGTCTGTGAAACCGCAGCCGTGCGTAATGAAACGCTTGGTGCCGGTCAGACGCCATGTGCCGTCTTCCGCTTTCACAGCGCGGGTCTGCACGTTCGGCAGGTCAGAACCGTAGTTGGGCTCCGTCAGCGCCATAGCGCCCGTGATTTCGCCACTCGCCATACGCGGGATCACCGCTTCTTTCATTTCTTTGGAGGCAAATCGCTCAATCGTTTCAGCGAGGTTCACGCAACCGATGGCAATCGAGAGCGCCGCATCACCGCGCGCGAGAACTTCCATCACCATGGACTGAACCACGCAGGGAATTCCCAGCCCGCCGTATTTGCGGGAAATGCTGTATGGCTGGAGGCCCGCTTCTTTCACTACGTTGTAGGCTTCCGTCATGGGCTTGGGGAAGGTCACTTTGCCGTTGTCGAACTTGAGGCCGATCTTGTCCATTTCCGGAGCGCGCGGGGCAATCTCCGAGCCGGTCAGCTCGCCGATCGCTTCGAGCACGGTGCGGTAGGTTTCAATGGCTTCCTCAACCGAGTTGGGGGCCATGGAAAACTTTTCGTCCTTGGTATCTTTGTATTTCTTTGCGTCGCGGAACCCGTCTTCGTAGAGGTTTACGATCTCTTTCCAATCCAAGAGCTTCTGAAACTGCAGCTGGATATCTGGGTTTTCATTGAAGTAGTTGTTTTGAATCATTTCGACCCTTCCCTTTCGTTGACTTTCAAGTCAACGAGCCACTATCCGCGGCTTGGTGCGCCGCGTCAACCCAATGACACCATGTCGCCGCGCGGCGCCAACCTGCCATTTGTCACGTTTTAGCGGAAAGGATGCGTTTCAGGTAGGTCCCGGTGTGGCTTCCGGCCGCTTTTGCCACCGCTTCCGGGGTCCCCGCGATCAGGAGCTCTCCCCCCCCGTCGCCTCCCTCCGGCCCCAGATCAATGACATGGTCGGCGGTCTTGATCACATCAAGGTTGTGCTCAATGACGATCACCGTGTCGCCCCGATCCACCAGGGAATGCAGAACATGGAGAAGTTTAGAGATATCCTCAAAATGGAGGCCCGTCGTGGGTTCGTCGAGGATATAGAGCGTATGCCCGGTCCCGCGCCGCGCCAGTTCCGATGACAGCTTCACCCGCTGCGCCTCGCCACCGGAGAGCTGTGTAGCGGGCTGGCCCAGCTTGATATACTCCAACCCCACCTGGGACATGGTCTCGAGCTTCTTTTTGACCGACGGGATGTTCTCAAAAAATCCCAAGGCGTCTTCCACTGTCATTTCCAGCACGTCGTAGATGCTCTTGCCCCGGTATTTGACTTCCAGCGTTTCGCGGTTGAAACGACGGCCGTGGCAGACGTCGCAGTGAATGTAAACGTCCGGAAGAAAGTGCATTTCAATCTTGATGATCCCCGCCCCTTCGCAGTGCTCGCAGCGGCCTCCCTCCACGTTGAAACTGAAGCGACCCGCTTTGTAGCCGCGCGCCCGCGCGTCCGGGAGGTTCGCAAACAACTCGCGGATGGGCGTGAAGATCCCGGCGTACGTGGCCGGATTTGAGCGCGGCGTGCGTCCGATGGGCTCCTGGTCAATGTCGATCACACGGTCGATGTCTTTGATGCCGATCACTTTGTCGTGTTTGCCGGGAATCATCCGCGCGCCGTTCACTTTCACCGCAAGCGACCGGTACAGAATTTCATTTACGAGCGTGGACTTGCCGGAGCCGGATACACCGGTGACCGCGGTGAAGATTCCCATAGGAAACTCAACGTCCAGGTTCTTCAGATTGTTTTCGCGCGCATTTTTCACCGTCAGAGATCGTTCCGACTTGCGGCGCTGCTTTGGAATTTCAATCCGGCGCGTGCCTGTCAAATATTGACCAGTAATGCTTTCTTTATTCGCGGCCACTTCTTCCGGGGTGCCGGCCGCCACCACGAAACCGCCGTGCACACCCGCGCCGGGGCCCAGGTCCAAAACATAGTCCGCGGCGCGGATGGTTTCTTCATCGTGCTCAACCACAAGAACCGTGTTGCCCATGTCGCGGAGACTGCGGAGCGTTGCCAAAAGCCTGTCATTGTCCCTCTGATGAAGCCCGATTGACGGTTCGTCGAGAATGTAGAGAACTCCCATGAGAGCGCTCCCGATCTGCGTGGCCAGACGGATCCGCTGCGCCTCGCCGCCGGACAGCGTTCCGGCCGTGCGTGAAAGGGTCAGGTACCCCACACCCACGTCGTTTAGAAAGCGGAGGCGTTCCCGGACTTCCTTGATGACGCGGCCCACAATCTTCTCTTCCGAGCTCTCCAGCTTCACGTCCTTAAAGAATTCAACGAGGGCGCGGACCGTCCGGTCTGTCACTTTATCGATGGTCTCACCGTGAAAGCGGACCGACAACACCTCCGGACGCAGACGCTTGCCTTTGCACACGGGGCACGGGTGTTCCGTCATATAACGTTCCATCCACATGCGCACGTCGTCGGATTTTGTTTCCAAGTAGCGTCGCTTCAGGTTGGGAATGATCCCCTCAAAACCCGCATCTTCATCATCCGAGCCGTGAAGCATCAGTTTTCTGGTCTTTGACCCCAGCTTCGCAAACGCTGTGTGCGGATCGAAGTCAAGCCGTTTGGCCAGGTCGTGAATGGTCTGCAGATGCCAGTAGTTCTTGGGGTTCCCCCAGGCGGCAATGGCCCCCTCCATCAGCGAAAGCGACGGGTCCGGGATCAAGAGCTCCTCGTCGAACTCCTGAAGCATCCCAAGACCGTCGCAGTTGGTGCAGGCGCCCTGCGGGGAATTGAAGGAAAAACTCCTGGGCGTGATTTCGGGGAGTGAAATGTTACAGTGCGCGCACGAAAGGAGTTTGGAGAAAATGTGGTCCTTGGTCCCGTCGTTCACAAGGACGATGCCGCCGCCCTGAGCGAGCGCGGTTTCAATGGAGTCCGAAAGCCGCGAGAGGCCGCCCGGTTTCACGATGATCCGGTCTACCACCACTTCCACGTTATGCCGCTTGTTTTTGGCAAGGTTGATCTCTTCTGAAAGTTCCTGCACGGTCCCGTTGACGCGGACGCGCACAAAGCCGGCTTTTCTGGCCTGTTCAAAAACGTCCTGATGCTCTCCTTTTTTGTTTTGGATGAGCGGCGCCATAATCTGAATCCGCGATCCTTCTGGAAACGCAGCCACCCTGTCCACGATCTGGTCCACGGACACCGCGGTGATGGGCCGGCCGCAGATGTGGCAGTGCGGCTTTCCAGCCCGCGCGTAGAGGAGACGCAGGTAGTCGTAAATTTCGGTGACGGTGCCCACAGTGGAGCGCGGGTTTCTGTGTGTGGTCTTCTGCTCGATGGAAATGGCGGGGCTCAGGCCTTCAATGAGGTCGACATCGGGCTTTTCCATCTGGCCCAAAAACTGACGCGCATACGAAGAAAGCGACTCCACGTAACGGCGCTGGCCTTCCGCGTAAATTGTGTCAAAGGCAAGCGATGATTTGCCGGAGCCGGATACGCCGGTCAGCACCACCAGCTGGTCCCGTGGGATGTCCACGGTGACATTCTTCAAATTGTGTTCGCGCGCTCCCTGAACGCGGATATGCGTCAACGGCGCTTTGGGTGATTTGGGGGGCACAGGGCATGTCCTCTGAAATATCGTCCGGGGTCAAGTCCGCACGAACGCGGCGTCTAGCCGTAGAGAAAGCGTGAAATCTTCTTGAACAGGTCAAACCGCTCTTTGGTGTACGGGAACCACCACAGCTCCTTTTTCAAACCCAGCCTGTCCTCACAGACCGACTGCTGGTTTGTGAAAGCTCGGATTCCTTCTTTCGAATAGACGCGTCCCAGTCCGCTGGTCTTGACCCCGCCAAACGGAAGATCGGAGATGATGTAGTTGGCGTACACATCGTTGATGCAGACCATCCCGCTGTCGATTCGCCGGGCCACCCGCCGCGCCTTGGACTTGTCTTTGGTCCAGACAGACGCATTCAAGCCGTACTCAGTGTCATTGGCCAGTTTCACCGCGTCATCCTCGTCTTTGAACGGCGTGATCGTAATCAACGGACCAAACGACTCGTCCTTCTGCACCGCCATATCACGCTTCACGTGGGTGACGATCGTGGGTGCAAAGAAGAGGCCCGGCAGCTTCCCGTTGACGGAGCCGCCCGCCTGGATGCTTGCGCCGGCGAGCCTGGCCGCCTCCAACTGTGACTGAACAATATCGAGCTGTCTGGGAAACGTCATGGATCCCAGGCTCACGTTATCCGTGCTCATTCCCTGGCGCAGTTCCTGAACGCGCTCTTTCATTTGTGAAACAAAACGTTCGTAGATGGACTCATGGACAAAGACGCGCTCCACGGAAATGCATGTCTGCCCCATATTGGAGTAACCGCCCCACAAGCAGCCGTTGACAGCGCGTTCAAAATCCGCATCTTCAAAAACAACCATGGGGTCTTTGCCGCCCAATTCCAGGATCACAGGCTTGAGCATCCGCCCGCAGACTTCGCCGATTTTCCGGCCGGTGGCTGTTGAGCCTGTAAAGCAGATCATGTCTGACTGCACAGAAGACACGAGCGCCGCCCCTGTTCCGCCGTCACCGGTGAGAACCTGAAAAGCGTCAGCGGGCAACCCGGCGCGAAGCGCAATCTCACGCATCTTGAGCGACGTGTTGGGTGTGATCTCTGACGGCTTCACCACCACAGTATTTCCGGCGAGGAGCGCCTGCGCCACAGGACCCATCGTAAGAATCAGCGGGTAATTCCACGGGGAGATAACGCCCACCACTCCGCGGGGTTTGAAGCTGACGTATGCGCGCTTGGAAAGAAAGAGACCCACGCGGCGCTTCTCGTCCGCAATGTCCTGCGGACCGTGCGCTGTCAGGGACTTCATGTGCTCGGCGGTGGTGAAGACCTCGATGAGACCATCCATCTGGGTCTTGCCCGTTTCCTCGCAGATGACCGCGATCATTTCGTCCATTTCTTTGATGAGCTGCCGGCGCACGCGGTCGAGGGCGGCCGCCCGTTCTTTTACAGAAAGACCAGACCAAGCCGAAACAGCGCCCCTGGCTTTCTTCAGGGCCGATTCCACTTGATCCGCCGTCATATTGGGCAGACGATTGATGACAGCGAGTGTGGCGGGATTCACATTTTCAAAGTGTGATGCCCGTTTCGCAGCGTGCGCGGATTCAGAGTGCGCGGACTTGGACGATTTCAAAAGTCGGATGGGCGGAGTGGCGCGCGATTTCCCGCGGGCTCTTCCCGTTGATTTCTTTCTGCCAGCAGGGGACGTTGATTTTGGGGAGGACTTTGGGGATGACGGCATAGACGAAATGAAGGAAGCGATGCGCGAACGCGCCGTCAAGCATTCCGTCGTCGTCTCTGCACAAAGCCTGTCAGCACAGCCATCTCCGGCAGGCGGAGAAAGTGGCCCGCCGAAAGGTAAAGGATCCCGCCCACAACGCCCCCCGCGACCACATGGATCAGACCCACGTAACGGGCAGACAAATGCGACTTATGCGAAATCAGGTGCCCCCAGTTGTCGAGCCAGGCGGCCGCGGGCCCTTCCAACAGAAGAAGGAATATCCCAAGGCCTGCCCAGAGCGGAATCTGGCGGACTACCGAAAGGGCAAAAGCGGCGTAAGGAATCTCCATGCGCTTGGACAACTTAAGGAGTAAGACGGAAGCGGTAAGGAAGGCGCTGATGGACGTAGACAACGCAAGGCCGCCCTGAAAGAGAAACTGAATCAGAACCACGTTCAGCACAAAATTGATGGGAACAATTGTCATCATGACGCGGATGGGTGTGCGCGTGTCCTGGTATGCAAAGAAGCTGGAAGTGAGGATCTTGTTGATGCTGTAGAGCGGAACACCCAGCGTATAAAATCGGAGAGCGTCCCAGGTCATGGCTGTAGAGCGCGCATCCCATGCGCCCCCAAAGAACAAGAGATTGATGATCGGCGTGCCCAAAAAGAAGAGCCCCAGCCCCGCAGGCACCGTAAGAAACAGACAGAAGGAAAGCGCGCCCACCAGCTCCTGTCCGTTCTTGTGCAGTTCGTTCTTTCGGATCGCTCCCACGAGCGCAGGGAGAATGGCGGTTGATAACGCTACGCCGATGATGCCTGTGGGAAGCTGAATCAGGCGGTGCGCATAACGCAGACCCGGCACGGCCCCCCTGTCTTCCGGAATCATGTAACTAGCGAGGGCAATGTCCATCAACTGGTTCAAGTGAAACATGCTCGCGCCCAGCACAGCGGGGGCCATCAAAGAAAAGATCTGCTTCAGCGCCGGATCCTGAAAACTCAATGTCAACGCTGGGAAATGCCCGTGCTTCTTCACAAACAGAGCCTGTACACCCAGCTGCACTACGCCGCCGCCAAGCACTGACCATGCAAGGATACGCGCATTCCTCTCGGCCCCCAGACCCATAGGGTCTAGCGCCAGAAAGGACACAATGTAGATGATGTTCAAGAGAATCGGGGAGAGCGCAGGAACCGTAAAGTAGCCGTGAGTATTGGACATCCCGGCGAGCACAGCCGTGAGGCTTGCCGTCATGATGAATCCGAACATCACCTGGGACAGATAGACCAGGAGTTCCGCGTCGCTTCCGGTACGGCCGGTATACAAAGGAAGGAGAATCGGAAAGAAAGCAATCCCCGCGATCACAAGGAAAAGCAGCAGGAAGAACAGAAAGGACATGATGACGCCGGCCACGCGCCGGGCTTCCTCTTCCCCGCCCTTGAGCGCCAGAGAGTAGATTGGAATAAAAGACTGAGAAAGGACGCCTTCAGCCAGAAGGTTCCTGAGCATGTTCGGCAGCATGAAAGCGATTTCCCATGCGGCCGAGATCGCTCCGGTGCCAAAAAATACGGCTTGGTAGTGATCGCGCACAAGGCCCAGTACGCGTGAGCCCACGGTCAGTATGGAAAGTTTGATGGAACTCCGGGCGGTCTCGCTCACGGATCAGAGTTTCTCCACAAAGGACGCGGAGCCGTCGCGACGGACACGGAACACAACTTTGCACGACGGACACATATGCCGGCCCGAATGGTACACACGTATATGGGCGCCGCATTGTTCGCAGCTGAAAATGATGGGTTCAGCAAAGAGAAGCCGTTCTTCCTCAAAGGAAGAGGTGGCCGATGCCTGCGGACTGGAACCCTGCGCCCCTTGCGCCGGCGTCCCCGCTTTCATTGAAACAACTTTGACGCTCCTCGCAGCGTTATCCGGACCTGCTCCGCGGCGGCTTTCCATGCCGCGGTTTTTGTCGGCGTCTCCGGCAAAGATCGGCTTTGGACCGATCGTCTGTGGTGCTTGTTTGGGCTCTCCCACCGCCGGCGGATGCGCCCCGGCGGACAGACCCGCTGGTGTTGGATGAGCCTGGGCGGGTGCGGCGGGCGCGTGAACGCCGCTTTGGACCGGCCCGGCACCCTTGGGGTCAGGCCATTGCTGCTCCGGAATGTGATCCGGTCCGCGGAGAGGCTCGGTTGGTCCCTCAAGACTTACCTGGAAGGCCGGGCCTCCGGGAATCCTGTCGCTCAGGGCGGCTCGGGCTTCATCCCGCGTGCGGTACATAGGCAGAAGCTTGTCGAGCTGGAAGAATTGCAGAAGGAGTTTTACTTCGGGGCCCGCGCCTGAAACAACGGCTGCACCGCGCCGTTCGTCCACTCGCCGCGCAAATCGGACCAGGGCTGCAATACCGGAGCTTGAGAGGTATTCGAGTTCGTCGGCTGACAG
>JACPZR010000025.1 GCA_016195395.1 Spirochaetia bacterium | reverse complement strand
GGTGAAATGAACCAGTTCAGGCGCGGAGAGACCCACTGTCGCGGGTCCCTTCAGATTGTTTTCGTTTAGGATAAATTCAGAGCTCTTCACCTTAAAGGCGACAAGCTCGGAGGAAAAGAAATAAGCCCCGTAGGTGTATCCGGCAAGGATCACCGCAAGGGCTATGGCTAGGGCACGTTTCATCCGCCCTAACTGGGCAGATACGGGATCAGCGCGCGAGCAGTTTTTTCATGGCAGCGCCGATGTCGGCGGGTGATTCCACAACGGTGATCCCGGCGTCACGCATGGCGGCCATTTTGCTCGTGGCCGTTCCTTTGCCGCCGGAAATGATGGCGCCCGCATGGCCCATACGACGGCCCGGAGGCGCCGTTTGGCCGGCAATGAAGCCTACAACCGGCTTCTTCACGTTCTTCTTGATCCAAGCGGCAGCGTCTTCTTCATCCGTTCCGCCGATCTCACCAATCATCACGATCCCTTCTGTAGACGGGTCCGCGTTCAACAGTTCGATCGCGTCGCGGTGCTTGGTGCCGATCACGGGGTCTCCCCCGATGCCGATGCATGTGCTCTGGCCCAGGCCGACTATCGTCAGCTGGCCGACGGCTTCGTAGGTCAGGGTTCCCGAACGGGATACCACGCCAATCGAGCCTTCTTTGTGGATGAATCCGGGCATGATGCCGATCTTGCATTTTCCAGGGCTGATCACGCCGGGGCAGTTGGGGCCCACTAGGCGCGTTTTACTGCCGGCAAGGACGGGATACACGCGGGCCATATCGCGGGCGGGGATTCCTTCTGTGATGCAGACAACCAAGGGGAGTTCACATCCAATCGCTTCAAGGATGGCATCAGCCGCAAACGGAGGCGGAACAAAGATCACGCTGGCGTTGACGCCCTCTTTTTCCACCGCTTCACGCAGCGAGTTGAAAATCGGAACGCCATGCTGGTCTTTCTGTCCGCCTTTTCCCGGAGTAACGCCGGCCACAACTTTGGTGCCGTACTCAACCATTTGACCGGTGTGGAAGGCTCCCTCTTTGCCGGTGATTCCCTGGACTGCGAGGCGTGTGTTCTTATCTACGAGTACTGACATTGTTTTTTCCTGAACCTTATTTCCCAATCGACTTGGCGACTTTTTCAGCGCCGTCTTTGAGTTCGTCGGCAACCGTGATCGTGAGTCCGGATGCTGCGAGAATTTCTTTGGCTTTGTCCGCGTTCGTTCCCTTCAGCCGCACGATCAAGGGGACGTGGATATTCACCTGCTTGGCCGCTTCAACAATCCCGTTGGCAACACGGTCGCACTGGACAATCCCGCCGAAAATGTTTACGAAGATAGCCTTCACATGGGGGTCTCCCAAAATGATGCGGAAACCGTTGGCTACCGTTTCAGCGCTGGCTCCGCCGCCCACATCGAGGAAGTTAGCGGGCTCAGCGCCTGCAAGCTTCACAATGTCCATGGTGGCCATGGCCAGTCCTGCCCCGTTCACCATGCAGCCGACGTTACCGTCCAGCTTCACGTAGTTCAGGTTGTACTGCGATGCTTTGAGCTCCAGCGGGTCTTCTTCCGAAGTATCACGCAGGGCCGCGATGTCCGGATGACGGAAGAGCGCATTGTCATCGACCTGGAATTTGCAGTCGAGAGCAATCAGTTCATTTTGTTTCGTGAGCACGAGCGGGTTCACTTCCAACATGCTCGCATCTTCCTGGTCGTATGCTTTCCAGAGTCGCATTAGGAAGTCTGTGGCCTGTTTCAGGCTCTCTGCGGGAAGTCCCAGCCGGAAACACAGTTCGCGGGCCTGCCATGGTTGCAGCCCAATCGACGGTTTGAAAATCTTCTCCGGCGTATGGGCAGCCACTTCCTCGATGTCCATCCCGCCTTCCGTGGACGCCATGACGATCGGCTTGCAGAGGGATCTGTCCATCAGGATCGACAGGTAGAGTTCGCGCGCAATATCCGTGCCTTTTTCCATATAGACGCGCATGACGCGCTTGGCGCGGCCGCCGGTCTGGATGGTGAGCAGGTAATTCCCCAGAATGTTCTGTGCGTACTTCACAGCCTCGTCTTTCGACTTGGCCACTTTCACGCCGCCGTCCTGGATCTTCTTTGCCGTAGCGGGGTCTTCGCCGTCATAGACGGTGCCTTTACCACGTCCACCGGCATAGACCTGTGCCTTCACAGCAACGATCGGTGCTTGGACTGCTTCATACGCGGATGCCGCGTCTTCTGATTTCTCAACGACTTTCC
The DNA here is from genome assembly GCA_016195395.1 of Spirochaetia bacterium. Next base: position 110 of record JACPZR010000025.1, on the reverse strand, counting down.
CTTCCGGGACATTGACGCCATATTTGCGAAGAATCGCTTTGGCTTGGAATTCGTGGATTTTCATGGAAACTCCGGGGTGCCTATTGTGTCGCCGCCCCCGCATTTTGTGG
>JACPZR010000024.1 GCA_016195395.1 Spirochaetia bacterium | reverse complement strand
GATGCAACACGGTCAACTTCGTCGACCAGCTGCGATACTTCGACCTGGATCATCTGGCGGTCTGATGCGCTGTAGATGCCGTTTGAGGATTGTACCGCGAGTACGCGGACCCTCTGCAGAATGTCGCCAACTTCCTGAAGGTAACCTTCAGTCGTTTGGATGAGCGACATACCGTCTTCGGTGTTACGTTCGGCCTGCCGAAGACCACCAATCTGTGCGCGCATCTTTTCAGACACGGCCAAGCCGGAGGCATCATCGCCCGCGCGGTTAATCCGCATGCCAGACGACAGTTTCTCCATATTGTGGTCCACATTCCAGTGCTGGAACTTCAACGTCCGGTTGGAGTTGATAGCAGCCAAGTTGTGGTTAATAATCATACAGTTTCCTCCGTGAAACCGATTTGAAGCGGCCGGGCCTCATCAAAACACGCATTCCCTTCCCTGGGTCTGCGCGCTCATGCCCGTGGCTTTACCGCTCAGCTGATCTTCGGGGAAATGCGCGGGTGAAATTAGGGTATACGCAAGTTTTTGGCGCTTTGTTCGGCCCAACGGCAAAAAAACATGCGCGCTTTTTTGGAGACGTGGGAAAAATTTTTGGCTGCGGGTCTAAGGGTGCGCGGGGCGGGCTGGAACTTTGCGAAACAAGCGCCCCGCCCTTCTACATCGCGCGGTAGCGGATCAGAGGATCAATAATCTGCGTTATGTGAACGGCAAAGAATTCGTCCATCACTACCAGCCGGCCGCGCCCAAAGAGACGGTCATTGATCAGGATGTCCACCTCGTCCCCCACGTTTTTGTCCAGCTCCACAATAGAGCCTTCTCCCAGGAGGAGGACGTCTTTGATGTACATCTGCGTGCGTCCCAGCTCCACGGTGAAGCGCAACGTGACGTCCAGGAGGAGCTCAACGTTATCACGGCTGCCTTCCGAGGCTACGGCCGTCCGTCCACCTCCCCCGCCGCCGCTGGGAGCCGGTTTGCCGCCGCCCACAGCCCCTGCGAGAGCGCTCAGAGAAGCCGCATCCAAGCCGGCGCCGCCCCCGTCTCCGCCCAACAGAGAGTCCAGATTCAGATCGTCCGCGCCTCCGGCCGATCCTCCCCCTCCCCCCGCAGAGGCTCCGCCGCCGCTGGGGGCGTC
>JACPZR010000008.1 GCA_016195395.1 Spirochaetia bacterium | reverse complement strand
AAATCCACCCGGGAGCAAGGATCGACGGCGGCTTCTTCTGTGACCACGGCATGGGCGTAGTGATTGGTGAAACCGCTGTCATTGGAAAGAACTGCACCATGTTTCACGGGGTAACGCTCGGCGGGACAGGCAAGCACGGTGGAAAGCGCCACCCAAGCATTGGAGACAACGTCTTTATTGGAACGCATGCCACAATACTCGGCCCGGTCAACATTGGGAACGACGCGCGGATCGGCGCAGAGACAGTCATCATCAATCGCGATGTGCCGGAAGGGTGCACCGTTGTGGGCACTCCCGGCCGCATCATGAAGCGCGGCGCCGACCGGGTGGATCCGCCTGAATCGCTGCCGGTCAGCCGGTACCGCACCCTGGAAATCGACCGCGAGCGCAACTCGCGGACCCGTGATACGGATGCCGCAGGCGATGGCGCAACAGCAGATATTTGAACACCTTTTCCAGCCGCACCTGATCCCCGGCCGCGCCACCGCAGAAGGGACCCGCGCCTATTTTACAGAGACCAAGAAGTCGCAGATGGACCACACGGACGAGTTGTGGCACGCCGATGCCGGCTCTACCGGCCTTCGCGCCTCACGCCTGGGCTTTGGAGGATACCGCACAGCCCGAGGGGTGGCAGCCCATGCAGACGCTCTCCGTGAGTCGCTCCTCACTGGGACAAACGTTATCGACACTTCGGCCAACTATGCGGACGGCGCTTCTGAATCCATGGTGGGTGCTGCGCTCCGGGAACTGACCGCGGCCAAACGCATAGAACGGAACAACGTTATCGTGGTAACAAAGGCGGGCTATATCCAGGGACTGAATATGCGCATGGTTCATGGGCGGGCCAGGCCATACCCTCAAATCGTGGAATATTCGCGCGATTGTTTTCACTGCATTCACCCCGAATTCCTGGACGAACAGCTGGATCTGTCACGGCGCCGCCTTGGACTTGAAACGATTGATGTGTTTCTTCTGCACAATCCCGAGTACTTCCTCATGGATGCAAAAAACCGGGGGCGTGATGCTCTGGAGGCGCGCAAAGAGTATGAAGGCCGGCTCCATCAAGCCTTCCTCTTTCTCGAAAAAGCAGCGGCGTCCGGGCGCATCCAACACTTCGGCGTTTCATCCAACACGATGCCCCTTCGCGCGGATGACCCCACAGCCACGCACCTCGACCGGCTTCTGTCTTTCGGCTGCAAATCATTCCGCGTCATCCAGTTTCCGGCAAATATCATTGAAAACGACTTCCGCTTCAACCGCACAGCGTCCGGCGGCACGGTCTGCGCGCTGGCCCGTGAGCACAACCTCTGGACGCTCGCCAACCGGCCGCTGAACGCTTTCGTAGAATCCAAGGGAATGTTCCGACTGGCCCGGATGGCGGAACAGCCGCTCGACGGCGGAGCATCGACGGAAGCAGAGCTCCAGCGGATCCAAAACGACATGGCGGAAACGGAAGAGATCATTCTCTCCCTGTTTCAAGACAGACACTTCCAGTTCAGCGCGGGCGAACCGTCGGTCTCATCGCTAGTGCAGGAGTACAAGGACTTCTTCACCAGCCGCGAACACCTGCTCTCCGCCCTGCCGGCCTTGACGGGAACCATTCAAAAAACCATGAACCGACTCCACGCCCTTGCAGCCAATGATTCAGACCGCAGGGCTCTGGAAAAGTACGTGCGCCAGGCCAACGGCTCGCTGGCCCTCTGGGAACGTTATACAGACGTGCGTCACGACAGAAAACTGGAGCCGCTTGAAACGCAGATCGGCGCGGCATCCGCAAATCTTTCCGGACAGCCTCTGGCGCTTCAGGCGGTGCTCTTTCTCTTGGCATCGGACTGCCCGGGCACGGTGCTCGCGGGGATGAGGCGCCGTGAATATGTCCGCCAGCTCTCGAAGGCCTATCGCCTGCCCCCTCCCCGTGAATCCGAGCTTCTCGGCATTGTAGCCGCCGCCGAATCCGGCGTAGACGCCTTCTTTTGAGAGATTTCCTGCTTGCAAAGATAGAGCCTGTGGGCCACTCATCCCCAGTATGCTTTCCAAGCAGGAAGAAGATCTGCTGAATCAGTACAATGCCGCTCTGCAGCTCTACAAGAGCCGCAAGTGGAGTGAAGCCATGGCAGCCTTCAAGAAGGCCCTTGAAATCGCTCCCAATGACGGCCCTTCAAAACTGTATCTTGAGCGCAGCGAACAATACATGAAGAACCCGCCCGATGATGATTGGGACGGCGTATTCGTGATGAAAACCAAGTAATATGGCAAAAAAGAAAGATTCCGGCATGCCGCTCATCACAGAAGGCGGCGCGGTTGCTACAGTCCTCGGCAAAGAAACCAGCTTTTCAGGTATTCTGGAATTCCAGAAGCCTCTGATGATCAACGGGCTTTTTGAGGGCGAGATTCATACTCCCGGCGTTCTTCTCGTGGGAGAAGGCGCTGTCGTCAAAGCCAACATCCGGGCTGGCACCGTCATTGTGGGCGGAGAAGTCTTTGGCAACATCGAGGCATTGACACGGCTGGAAATGCTCGCAACCGGAAAAGTCAACGGCAACATCCGCACAGCCAAGCTGCAGATTGCGGACGGGGTTGTCTTTGACGGCAACTGCGAAATGATCGATCAGACCAGTTCCGCAAACGTATCCCGATAAACGCGCGCCGTCCTCTCCCATGTCCAATCCTTCGCAGGAAAGCGGGGGCTTTTGAGTTTCCCCTTGGCGTGCATCGTGGCTGCCTCCGTGATCGCATCACGCCACGCGGCCGCATCACGCGCGTTCACGTAGGTCACTCTGTCCCCTCCAATTTCGCGCAGGCACCCAATGTTGGATGCAATGCTGGGTTTCTGGTGACAGAGGGCTTCTAGAAGCGACAGGCCGAATCCCTCATAGAGAGAAGGGATACAGAAAAACGCGCAACTACTGTATAACGCTTCAATCGCGGCGTCCGGCAGGTCAGCGAGCACGTGCAATTTGCCGGATTCGGCGGCAAACTGGTCCAGTTCCAGAAAGAACTCCGGACTCTCCCATCCCCGCCTCCCTGCAATCACGAGATCATAGGCAGACCGGCCGGCTTTCGCCGCGTATTCTTTGTAGGCTTGGAGGAGGACGGGATAGTTCTTGCGGGGTTCAATGGTGGAGACAGCGAAGATGAATCGGTCCGGGCGGATGTGATCCGGCAGCGCCGTGTTCTTCTTCCCCCCTTTCACCGGACGGACCGTCGCCCCCTCGTAACCCAGAAGCCCAACGCGTGCCTTGGCTTCGGGATAGTTGAATTTTTGGATCATATCGTTCTGGGTCTGGGCGGAGATCGAGACAATCCGGTCCGCCCGCGCCACGCTGTAGTTCAGTAGAGACCGCTGCTGGAGGCGTGCCGTCAACCGCATCGACTCCGGATGAAAGTAAACCACCAGATCGTAGAACGTCAGAACAACAGGAATCTTTCGGGAGAGCCCGGGAGGAATTGTCTGCTGTGCACCCCAATACAGATCACAGGCATGCGAGTGGACCAGTCCGCGCATCTTCGTCAGATACCACAGGCCCGGGGACATACGCCCCGCAGCACCGTCCACCCATCGGACATGAGGCATGCTAAGGAGGTCCTCATAGTCTTTATGGCAGGGGCCGTGGGCCAGGAGGATAAATTCAAAGCGATCCGGATCAGGAAAATGCTTCACTACCTGGTAAATAACGCGCGAAACGCCCGTCACAGACCAAACGAGGGGTCGCGCATCAACGCCGATTCGAATCCTGCCTGGATGTGCCAACTGCTGACTCCGTTGTTACCGGGGCCGGATGGCCGGGAAGAGAGAACTGATGCTGTGCTTGTAGATCAGAGTGTGGTTGTGCTCTGTTTTCATGAGGATCGTGTAGGCGTCGTGCGCCATTACGCGCCCCTTGATGGGAACGCCGCTCTTCAGAAAAATACTCATATTCTTGGACTGCTGAATCGCAAAATCAAGAATCTGGTCCTGGTATGCGCGGTGCTGTTCCGTCACGGTTCATGGTCAGGGGCGCCTATGCCGCGTCAACGCCAAAAAGCGCTGTTTACTCGTAGGACTCCGCAAGCGCGGTCCGTTTGGATGTGAACGCTTCCACGAACGCATCTACCAGCGGCCGGGGTCCCGCCGCGAGCCCAAACGAAAGCGGGTCTTCTGTGTTAAACACACGCCTCGCCTTTGCTTTCAACTCAATGACGACGCCGGCCTCATGACCCAGCACAAGGCCCGTGCCTCCGCAGATGTCCCAGTCGTTCTTAGGATAGAGGCTTACAACAAGGTCACCGGTCCCTGAAGCCAAGAGAGCCAGCTTCCGCGCAATCGATCCTGACGGCTGAATAGTAAATTCCGACTCAAACTCTTTGAAGCGCCCGCGTCTGTGTTCGCTCGCGCTCACGAGAATCGTCAGTCGTTCTCCGGGACGTTTCTTCGATAGACCGGGCCTTTCGCCCAGCTCACGGCCTTCCAGATCGTAAACCCGCACGCCTAGGCCCGGACCGCCCACGATCATACGCTCTGCGGTCGGCAGGGCCACTGCCCCGAGCGTCACCCGTCCCTTTTCAACTCGCCCCACAGACACGGCAAACTCCGGCACGCCGGAAACAAACTCGCGGGTTCCGTCGATGGGATCAATGACCCAGAGCGCGTCTTTCTTCAGCCTGCCAAGGTCATCGGCCGACTCTTCAGACAAAATCGCGGCATCAGAATCCAGAAGCGAAAGACCGCGGATCAGGATTTCGTTGGCCAGGAGATCGGCCGTGCTGAGCGGCCCTTCCTTTCCCTTGGATGAAACTGTGTAGTCCTTTGAATAAAAAAGCCGCCGGACTTCTCTGGCGGCTTCTCCTGCCACGCGCATTACGGACGCGGCAAAATCGACGGACAACTTACTTTGTACCCGGCTTTGTGTCCGCCGGTTTAGTATCCGTTTTGGCAGGTTCTTCTTTCTTTGTGCCCGCGTCCTCAGTCGACAACGCCTTCTCATACAATGGCGACTCGATGTAAAGTTCCGGGTCTCTTGCGAAGTCAAAGCGCACAAGAAATGTCTTGTATTTCACATAGAATACCGTGGCCGCCGTGGGATTTTCCCACTGGATCGACTGCGCGTTCAAATCTTTCACCAGCGCCTCGCGTTCGTCGTATTTCAGACGGACCACGAGGTTCCGCATGGCGCGCACAAGGTTTTCCTCGAGTGTTTTCTTGCGGATCTCCGGGGACTTGGCCTTTCCCCGGATGGATTCCTCCAACGCACGGTACTGGGCCATGATCCCGTCCGCCTTGTCTGAATATGCGACGGTGGGAACCGCCATAAATAATGCCAGAACGATTGAATACTTCTTCATACTGTTCTCACCATCGGCCTCTGGGACGGTCAACTTGACTGTGCGGCCCCAAATCCATACACTCTAGAGCAGAACGAGCGGCGTGTAATCTGTCAAGAAGGTTCTTACGCGGTGGTCCAGCTCAAACTCGATGGAAATCTTCTGACCGGATGGTGTGTCTTCCGCATGGACAATGGTCCCTGCCCCGTACTTCTCATGGCGCACCCGGGCTCCATTGGGGTACTTTGCGGACCGCCCGCGGGGGGGCACAGTGCCCATGGGGCGCCTCACGCCGCCTGACGCAGCGGGATAGCCTGGATTCCCATCGTCCTCGTTTTCCTCTTTGATTCCTGCCGGCCGCATCTCTTCCAGAAAGCGTGACGGCATCCGCGGCTGCATGGCCCCAAAGATGCGCCGATAACGCACGCGCGTTAGCATGAGTTCAAGCCTCGCGCGCGTAATTCCCACGTACATCAGTCGGCGCTCTTCTTCAATGTTCCCTTCGTCCACAGACATCGCGTGCGGCAGAAATCCTTCCTCGAAGCCGGCTATGAAAACGTATCCGAATTCAAGGCCCTTCGCGTTATGCAGCGTCATGAGAGACAAGCGCTCCGTGCCGGCCGACTGTTCGGGGTCGGTTTCAGATGTCAGGAGTGTGATCCCCTGTAGAAATCCTGCAAGATCCGGCTGTCCCGGAACCAAGCCGACCGGTCGTTCCGGATCCGCCACGGTTTCCCGCGCCGTCCTAAGAACGCCCTCTTCATACTCCTGCACAGAGGTCACAAATTCCTGGAGGTTTTCTACGCGGGACTCCGCCTCGGGGCTCCCTTCTGACCGGAGCCAATCCACATAGCCGGTATCATTCAATACGCTCTCCACAATCACGGACGGGGGTTCTCCGTGCTGGTACATCTCGCGCCATCTGTGGATGTGTCCTGCGAGTGCCTTCACTTTCAAAGCAGCGCGTAGCCCACCCAGCTCGCCCGCGCGCTCCATAGCCTCGATCCAGCCTCCTGCCACGGGAACAAAGTGCTCCAACTTCGCAAGGCCCGATTCACCCAAACCCCGCGGCGGAACGTTGATGATCCGCATAAGCGACAGGGTATCCTCGTGGTTCACAACACAGGACAAATACGCCATAATGTCTTTGATCTCTTTGCGCTCGTAAAAACGAACGCCGCCGATCAGCACGTACGGAATGGACTCTCGTCGCAGGCCTTCTTCAAACAAGCGGGACTGTGCGTTCGTGCGGTAGAAGATGGCCATGTTTGAAAGCGAGACGCCTTCCGAGCGCAATCTTCTGATCCGGCTGATGATCCCGCGGACTTCTCCCTGACCGCCGCCCTCACCGGTGTCAGAACGGTAAACAACATAGCGCACAGCGGGCCCGCCCGCATTCTCCGTGAAGAGCTTCTTCTCCCGGCGCGACTCGTTGTGCTGGATAACGTGCCATGCAGCGTCCAGAATCTGAGGCGTGCTCCGGTAATTCTGTTCCAGCCGGAGGACTTTGGCATCCGGGTAGTCCTGTTCAAAATTCAGGATGTTCGATACGTCGGCGCCGCGCCACGAGTAAATGGACTGGTCATCGTCCCCCACCACAACAATGTTCCGATGCACGGATGTCAGAAGCACTCCCAGCCGGTACTGGGCCTTGTTGGTGTCCTGGTATTCGTCGATCAAGAAGTGCTGCCAAAGCTGCTGGTAAAATGACAGAATCTCTGCGTTCGTTTCAAAAAGCCGGACCGTCTCGTACAAGAGATCGCCAAAGTCCACCGCGTTGTTTTCTCTGAGCCTCGCAATATACTCTTTGTACACGACCGCAATCAAATCGGTATAGTAGTCCGCGCTGGCCTTTGCATAGGCTTCCGGCGACTGCAGGGCATCCCGGGCACGGCTGATCTCGTGCGACGCAGCGGACGGATGGAGATTCTCCGTTGAAATCTTCTTATCTTTTAGGATTCCCTTGAGGATCGTTTCCTGGGCGCTCATATCGTAGATCGCAAAATTGGACCGCAATCCTGCCGCCTCGTAGTTCCGACGCAGGATGTGGAGTCCCAGGGAGTGAAACGTCTTTACCTGCAGGTCCGTAGACATGGGACCCAGAAGCGACTCAAGACGCGCGCGCATCTCACCGGCAGCCTTGTTCGTAAACGTTACCGCGGCAATCTTCCAGGGCCGCAGGCCCTTGATGCGACACAGATGCGCAATGCGGTGCGTGATCACTCTCGTCTTTCCAGAGCCTGCTCCCGCAAGAATGAGCAGTGGGCCCCCTTCGTGGAGCACAGCCGAACGCTGCACGGGGTTCAATCCGTCCAAGAGTTCCTGTTCAATCCTCTGCAGTAGACTCTGGTTCACCCGGTCACCGCCACGGACAACCTGTCGGCCCCAAGCCGGAACGCAGCTTTCACGGGGATTTCGCGGACGTCCTGAGGAAGCCGGATCAAAGCGGAAGCGAGTCTGCCGCCGCGCCCGCCCGAAAGTTCCAAGGCCGACTTCTCTGATTCGAGAACGTAGAACCGGTCCCCGGTCTCAAACGGACCCAACGCGCGCAAAAGGCCTGCGCCGCTCTCCACTAGCACGTCGTTCAGCCCCAAGGCCCCGAGTTCGCGTCTCAATTCTCGGGAAAATGCCATGTCGTCCAGATCAGGGAGGACCGCGCGGATGTCAACTTCCGGCCAGTCTCCCATGTTCGATTTCAGAGTGAAGTACACAGCGTTGCGTCCCGTGCGCTCTGCAATGGTACCCTGCTTTGCAAAGAAAGGCACACTGTCCGGAAAGCGGCGGCCCAAAATGAATATCCGTTGTGGCTGGTAAGAAACCTCATCCGCTGCCATATCCAAGAGAGCGCTCCATTGTAAAATGGATTCAGTCAAAAGATCCTGTCCCGATTCGTTGACACCCAAAGGAACCGGCGTCCCGCCTTGGGGCGCGGATTCGAGGACGGTCCCCGTCCGACTCCGCCGAAAATCGAGGCCCGGGATGTCCAACGCTGTCGTGCCCGGCCCCACAAGAACCCCGTCGCACTTGGCGCGTAAAAGCATTCCAAAGCGGAGCCCCTGCTGTCCCGAAATCAAGAGGCGCCCCGACCGGTGGCCGATCACACCGTCGGACGTATGAGCCACCTTCACATGAAGGCGCGGCCGTCCGTGCTGTGCCCGGGAAGTAAAACCATGCAGAAAGGCGTCTGTATAACGTCGGTCTGCGGTGCGGTTGACCACACGGCGTCCGCCTGTTTCCAGCATCCGACGCCCCTCGCCCGCGAGCGTTATGTCATCAGTGTAATAGGTCACTTCTTCAAGCGATGCAGTGGAGAGTATCCGGCTTGTGCAGGGCGGTGTGCGCCCAAAGCGGCTGCACGGCTCGAGTGTTACATACATGTGCGACGGGAGAATTCCCATCTCTCCGGCCGCGTCCAAGGCCACAATTTCAGCATGTCTTTTACCGGGAACTTCTGTGCAACCCCCGCACAAAGCCCACAGGCCGGCCTGCGTCTCAACGGCCACAACGGCCGCAACAGCGGGGTTGGGGGCTGTCCTGCCCATTGCAAGGACAGACAGCCACGCAAGCTCGTTTTCTACATGGGAGGCTAGGCTCTCACCGGGAACGAAGATAGGCCCGGAGCTGGTCATAATACTGTACGTAGTGCGATGCAATGAAGATCGACGAGTACGTTCCGGTCACGATCCCAAAGATCAGAATCTTTGCAAAGTCTTCCAGCGACGTGGCCCCGCCCAAGAGAAGCGCAATCACTGACAGAGTCGTCAAAAGGTGCGTCACAATCGTCCGCGAGAGCGTCTGCGTTATGGCCATGTCCATCGTTTCCGCGAGGCTTGACTGTGCACGATCCCGGACGTTGGCACGAATCCGGTCAAAGATCACGATCGTGTCATTGTTCGAATAGCCCACAATCGTCAGAATGGCGGCGAGCACAGGAATGCTCGGCTGGATGTGAGTACCTTCTCAATCTCGCTCGTGATCGAGTGAGCGTCAGCTTTTGAGTCCTTTCTGCCCTTTTCAGCCTTCTCTTTCTGTTCAATAATCTTCGCGTACTTGTCGCGCACATCAGGGCCCAGTTCAAGGTCGTATTGGTTGGCACGCTGGCTCGTAAGCCGCGCCGTGTAGTCGGTCAGACCGGACTTATGCGCAGCCGCTTCCAGCTCCGCCTTGCCCGTGCCGGCCGGCATGTTGATGCTGAACCGGATACCACCGTTGAAGGTGATGGACCGGGCAAAACCGCCGTGCTTACCGTAGGTGATACCAAACAAAACTGCGATGATCAGAACGGAGCTCAGCATGAAGCTCCCTTTGAAACGGGAGAAGCGAATCATACGCGTGCCTCCTCCTTTTTCTTGAAGCCCCAGCCGATGGACAGCGTACGGAGCGGAATGAAGTGGCCCACCCAGTCCATCGTGAGGCGGGACACGTAAAGGGCCGTAAACATAGAAGAAACCAAACCCCAGAACAGAACGACGGCAAAACCCTGAATGGGACCGTCACCCTTCTTATAGAGAACAACCGCCGCAATGAGCGTTGTAACGTTCGAGTCAAGAATCGTCCAGAATGACGCTTCAAAACCCTTTTCGATGGCCACGTAGGGCGACTTGCCGTCCCTGAGGTCCTCTTTCATCTTCTCGAAGATGATCACGTTTGCATCCACCGCCATCCCCACAGTGAGGATCACGCCCGCAAAACCGGGCAGCGTCAACGTGAACTCCAAGGCGGAGAGAATGGCCGCCATGATCAGCAGGTTCAAGAAAAGCGCGAGCACAGCCACAAAGCCGGTCAGACGATAGTAACCCACCATAAAGAACACGACAATGGCAAAACCCAGGAAAACGGAGATAATACCGGCCACAATGGACTCCTGCCCCAGGCTTGGCCCTACGAAAGAGACAGAGAGAATTTCAAGCGGCAGGGGAAGCGCCCCTTCACGAATAACGTTTGCGACTTCATGCGCCTGTTCGCGGCTGAAATCCCCTTCAACTACGCCGCTCCCGCCCAAAATGGGACTGCGGATCACGGGGTCAGAGACCACTCGGTCCCCCCAAAGGATTGCGAGACGCTTTCCAGTATTCTTGGTAGTCACCTCGCCAAACTTGTCTGCTCCGGCGCCTGACAGCTGGAAGTTGATCATATACCAGGCGCTGTTGGGGTTCACGTTTTCCCGGGCATCCGTCATGTCATTCCCGTCAAGGATGACCGGACCCAGCACACGGAACTCCCGCGGCATATTGGGAGAGTTTGCGTTCCGACCACGCCGCCAATAGAGAAACACTTTCCCGTCCGACGGTTTCAGCTCCGCCTTCTTTGCCACTTTGTCGAGGATTTCTTTCACTTCAAACTGGTCCACGTGGCTTTCACGGTGGAGGGTTTGAATCCTGTTCATTTCCTCTTCGAACTGAACGTTATTCAGTCGGGCGGTAGCTTCGTCGTTCACGAGGCGGTATTCCACTGTTACAGTGTCTTTGATTTTATTCAAAACGTCCGACGAGTTGGCCACACCCGGCATGTCGACGTTGATTGTATAACTTTCCGGTTGCACACGCACTTCTGGTTCGGTGAGATCCTGCGCCGCCAGCCGCTTGTCAATGACCTGCTTGGCCTGGCTCAAGAGCTCTTCCTTGCGGTTTTCATTCAGGAGCAGCAGCTGCTTGATGTTGTCGATCCGGTTCTGCGCGCTCTCTTTGTCGGCGCCCTGAGATTTCTGTACCGTTTCATGCAGCTTGGCAAGGACGGGTTCATAACGTTCCTTGAGTCGGGACAGGTAGGTATCAAAGTCCGCCCGGAAAACAGCCCGCATCCCACCCTGGAGGTCGAGCCCCAGGTGGACCTTGAGATTCTTCCAGCCGTGCTTGGAAAAACGCCCCAGCGCCTTCTCAATCGGGTGCGGAAGGAGTTCTGTCCGCAGTTCGTCAATCAATTCAGGATGGGCCTGGGCCATTTCATTCACACGCGCTGATGTGACGAATTTGGCTCCCAGGAT
>JACPZR010000595.1 GCA_016195395.1 Spirochaetia bacterium | reverse complement strand
GAGGTGCCAGCGCCAGGTGCGCCTGCGGATGCTGCCGGGGTACCTGCGGAGGCGGCGCCGGCTGGTGCGGATGCGGCGGGCGAGCCTTTAGCGGGCGGCGCGGAGCGCGCGGCCCCCGCCGGGGTCTTTTTCCCGTCAGTTTTTCCAGCGTCTGCGGCTGCTTTTGCTTCTTGTTCCAACATTTTCTCCACTTCTGCAGGGTCCAGGCGGGCGGCCAGATGCCTGAACGTCCGAATCACATGATTGGCCGGGAATTTCCAATCGAGGTTCAGGGCAGTGATTTCTCCCGGAAGCGCCAGAAGTTCTTCCACACCGGCGGCAAAGACGGGGAGCACAGGCTTGGCAATGCCCGCAAGAATCCGGCCCGACGTCAACGCGTCCGTGATCACCTGCCGCGCTCCTTCTTTGTCCTTGTTGATGGTTTTCCACGGCTCCCTGTCGTTCACGAACTTATTGATCTTGTCACCCGCGGCTGCCAAGTGGCGGACCGCTTTCGAGTACGACCGGCTTTCATAGGCTGCGAGCACAACGTGGGCGTCCTCGAGGACCTGCTTCATGAGCTCCGTCCCCTCTTTGGAAAGCCCCGCGGATAACGTGTGATCCAGCTTTCCCGCCAAGCCTCCGGCCAGACGGGAAAAGATATTCGCAAAATTGCCCACAACATCGGAATTGTAGCGGTTCACAAAATCCGTGACAGCAAGGTCAATGTCTTCCGGAGAATCCACAAGCCGCGACGCATAGAAATAGCGGAGGGCCTGGGGGTCCAGATAACGCAGATATGTGGCAGCCTTGATCAATGTTCCGCGGCTCTTGGACATCTTCTCACCGTTTACAGTGAGAAAGCCGTGCACGTACACAGCCGTAGGGGGCCGGTAGGCGCCGGCGTGGAGCAGCGCGGGCCAGAAGAGGGTGTGGAAGTAGACAATGTCCTTGCCAATGAAATGGTAGACCTCACCCGAGCCTTTCTTCCAGAAATCGTCGAAGATATCCAGCTGGCCTTTTGCTTCAAAGTAATTCTTGGACGAAGCCATGTAACCGATGGGCGCGTCCAACCACACATAAAAATAACGTTCTTTTTCACCGGGGATCGCAAAGCCAAAGTATGGAGCGTCACGGCTGATGTCCCAGT
>JACPZR010000022.1 GCA_016195395.1 Spirochaetia bacterium | reverse complement strand
GCGCGCATTCCTGTAAACAACTCAAACTGGAGCGCAGCCTGATAGAGAAGCATGAGATAGCCGGGAATCGTTTTAGCCCCGCGGCGCTGCGCCGCCTGAAGAAGCGGCGTCCGTGGTGGATTGTAGACAATGTCAAATACGATGTGCCGTTCTTTCAAAAATGCATCCGGGATGGGCAGCTCCGCGCTCTGCCCCTTCATGCCAAGAGGTGTGGTGTTGATGATGAAGTCGACCGACTCCGGGTCGTGCTTCTCCACATCCACGTCACGAATCTGCGTGGCGCCTCCATGGGCTTCTGTGAGCTCACGCGCAAACTTCCGGCGCTTTGACTTGTTTCTTCCCGCAATCAGAATCTCGCGGGGCTTTTCATTGAGAAGAAGGGCATGCGCAATGCCGGCGGCGGAGCCTCCGTAGCCCAGAATCAGAACACGCTTCCCGGAGACAGTGCCTGCTTTTTCTTTCAAAGCGCGCACCGCGCCGGGCCCGTCTGTATTGTAGGCGATGAGTTTCTCCTCTTTCAGCACAAGAGTGTTCGCTGCCCCGCAGTGGCGCGACAGCGCATCCGCCTCATCTGCTGCGGCAGCGGCCCAGCCCTTGTGCGGAATGGTGACAGACAAGCCCTTAATACCCAGAGCAATCAGAGCCTTTTTGAGTGACTTGTCCGGCTTCTCCACATCGAACGGAACATAGACTCCGTTGAAACGGCGAAAGCGCATGGCGGCGTTATGCAGGAGCGGAGACAAAGAGTGCCCCACGGGGTGACCCAAAATCCCAAACACAGCCGTTTCGCCGTTCACGGGCGAGTCGGCGCTGAATGCCGCGCTCATATGAGGAACGCCTGCCGCTCTCTATTCGCCTTTCTGTTCAGCAAGGCCCTTCAGGAACTTGATGCGCTCCTGTTTTTCCTCGCTGTTCCAAATCTCTTTGGAGAATTCGTCTGACTTGTAGGCGCGCGATGTCTTGTAATTGGGCGCTGTTTCCAGATACTCCCAGAGCGGCTCCGTGTGGTTCCCGGAAATTTCACGCCGCTCGTCCATGGCTTTCTTCACCATGGACGGAGATACGGGCGAGTTATTGCGTTTGCCGCGGACGTCGCGGACAATGTAGGGCCCGTCGATTCCGGAATCGCGGATGATCTTTCCAAAAAATTCAAAATCCACCGTCTGCGCCCCGGCTTCCAAGTCGCCTTCAAAGGTACTGGAGGCAATGAAACGCATGTCGCTTCCGCTTTCCTGGAGATTCGCCGCCAGATGATAGTAACCTTTTTTGAAGACCTGCACGGGAACAGAGACAACTAAGTGACCGTCTTTGATCTGGTCCCTGAAATTGGAGCGGAACTCTGCGGGCACCTGCGGTGTGCTGTACCAGGACGTGCGCTGGTTGTGGCGCAGGCCTTTCACGTTCATGTCCACTTCCAGATACATGTCGCCCCAGTCCTGACCGGTGGGACGGATCAAGAATGTATAGGTCAGGTCCCCCGCTTTCTCGTCTCCATTGGCCCCGTCATCTCCGTAGCCCACAACCGGCAGAGGCGACGGGCTGGGTTTATTGAAGAGCATGGTGTACAATTTGGGCGTTATCCCATCGATGGGAACGGCCACGTTCTCTTTGTTGGTGCAGCGGAGGGTAACGTGAAAATCCTTCTTCCCAACGGATATGGCGCGCTCCGGCGTCATGTCACACTTTACGTCAGAAAATTCCGCGGGCTTCTGGCACTTTGGAAAACCATCGGGACCAGTCACGCAGCCGGATGCTGGTTTTGAAACCACGCCTACAGGAGGAGACTTCGCGTCATATGGGTTGGTCAGATCCACCTGCCCCGCAAACAACGGACGGGAATGCGGCGGGAACACGGCCCACTTCCGATAGATCTCCAACTGCTCTTCAGGGTCTCCAAAGGCGCCCCCAATCTCACTGGGCAGCGTAGGGTCTTTCTGAGAGGAAACCACCTGCTGGTCCTTCTTCGCGGCACGATCTTCTTTTAATAGGAAGTAAATAGCTAAAACCAAGAGCGTGATGACGGCCGCAGCCAATACAATGATTCGATTCCTCTTCATTTGGACCTCTTCCTAGGGGCTTTCTTGGGCTTCCCTGGTCCGGGAGCCTTCTTCTTGTGATCTCTGGGGGCGCGGTTTTTTCCGCCACCGATTTTCGACTTCTTCACGGGTCCCTGTCCGCGCTCTTTCAATAAGTCGTGCACCAGGTCCCGCATGGCCGATTTCCCTGCCTTTTTTGGCGTAACGGGGGATGGGACGGCTTCTACGGTTGGCTCCTGTTGCGGCTCACCGCCAGACTGCCCTGAGCGACTTCTCCGGATAGGGCCTTCGATGCGGCGGGGGAACCGCTTTTCAAAATCCAGAAGCTTCATCCGGTTCTGCAGTGTGGACCGTTTGATACGCAGCGCGGCTGCCGCGTGCGAGATGTTCTGGCCGTTGGACACGAGCGCTTTGTTGATGATGCCTGCTTCCACCTCCGCAAGTATCTGCTCCAAGCCCATGCCCTGATCCAGAAGTGGAACCAAATCTGTCCCCGCCCCGCCCGCGTCTCCTTTGGCGTCGCGCAGGTTGTAGAGATAGCCGATGAATTCGCCGTTTTCCTTTTCGATCGCCGTGATCGACACAAAGGCCTTGAGGACAGGCACATACGTTCGAGCGAGCACGGACCCTTTGGCCGGCGGCCCGGCAGCGTAGGCGCCTGCGATCAGGTCACGTGTCATTTCCAAGAAATACTTCTCCGTGATCCGAATCGAGTTTTTCAGCGCGTCACGCCCTGAGAGGAATCGTTCAAAGGCTTCGTTAAAGAAGAGCGAATTACCCTTGAGGTCCGCTGCAAAGAGCGGGTCCGGGAATGAGGCCAAAATCAGACGTGTGAGCCAGTTGGCCCCGTCGTCCTTGGCTGCGGCCGTCTCCAAAGGAATTCCCGGTTTCGATGCGTCTTTCAGCGCCGGAGCTTTGGCAGCATCCACAGACGGTAACGCTTCTTTCAGGGCAGATACCGCGGAAAGAATTTCCGGTCCCGTCCAGCTCTTCACGGCCAGACCCGTACGATCAAGCACGGGGAGCGGGGCTTTCTTCATCAGCAGAAGGAGCTCTTCTTCCGGCGGAGATTTGCGCGTTATGAGCCGCGGGGGGATTTCCTGGTGTTCGCTCTGCGCGCGCGACCAATCCGCAAGCTCTCTATCCAAGAGTTCACGCGACAAAAGGCCAAGCAAGGTCCCCTCTTCCACGGATTCTATCACGGGAAGATGCGGAACGCCTGTTTGGTAGAAATATTTTAGGAGTGTTGTGAGCTTCAGGATGTCCGAACGTCGGACGCGGCATGCTTTCCTGCAACCACTTCCCGGATTTCCGGCAGATAAGGCGCAAGGGCTTTGATCGCCGCCGTCAGTTCGTATTCCAGAATGTCGCCCGCAGCCGTGATGTCGCCTTCTTCCAGGGCTGTGGAAAGGTCCACCAGCAGATTGGTCAGATGCACCACTTTCTGGTCAAAGGCCGCGCCCCCAAGGGCCAGCTTGGCGATTCCCGGCCGGCCGGCGCGGTTTTCCTGGTATTCCAGCGCATAGAGGGCCGCAACATAGTAGTGCAGTTTCTCTGTGATCTGGTCCAGGCTCGCGAGCGCATCCACATCGCGCCCCGATTGAAAGGCAACGTTGACGGATATCACGGACTCTACGAGTGTCTCAATGTTCTTTTCAAATTCTTCGATGGCCTCCACGAGCTCTTCAGCCCCGGAGTGCATCGTCCGCAGCTGCAGGCGCAGACGGATCGTATAGAATTTGAGGTTGCGGAGTTCTTCCACAAAGGCATCGAGCGCCTGGCTCTGGCCTTCGGAGTCTCCGGTGTTGATGTCGGCTGCTTTTTTTTCTATTCTGGCAAGGACGGCGTCGAGCGAATCCTCACCGGCAATGGGAGAGATAACGGCTGCAAGGTCCAGACGCAGGATGTGCGATACAGAATCCATGACTTGGCGGATCCACTGGATGCCTTCGCAGAGCTGGGTCTTTTCTTCGGGGGAGACGCGCTCGTTTTCAAAAAGAGTGCTGCCTACCTGATCCACGTAATTGTCGAGCTCTTCCACGGTGACAAGAACCATGTCGATCTCGTCTCCTACAAAGAATTCCAAGCGGTCCACGGAGCCCGGCTCTACCGCGTCGAGGTCGCCCGGCAGTATTTCCACGCCGTCCGCCCGCATCCCCAGAAGAAAGCGATGGTTCTCACGCACCCAGGAGTCCACCGCTTGATAGACTTGGACGGGACCCTCGTTGTCCGCCATTTGAGCGTCCAGAGGTTGTTCGTTTACAAATACCTTCATCATTACTCCATCCCTCCCTGGCGCATCGAATTGCGCATCTGATCCCCTGATGCCTTGCTTTGGCGGATGGCACTTTCCATTCTGCCGAACTTGCGCTCGGACGCAAAGAGCTCTTTCACGGACCCCGGGGCTGTGCCGAGTACCCGACGGAGCTTGTCTTCATCCACCACCAAGTAGCCGGCCTGAATCTCTTCCCATTCCTTTCCCACATCCCCGGTAGTGATGCCAATGTCGGCCAACACCTTGAAGGCGGGATCGGTATCTGACGGGTAGGCATTCCCCGCGGCGGCGCGCAGTCCCCCCACCAACTGCCGGATGTTTGAATCCGTGGCAAAGATCCCCACAGACCCTTGGACCTGGCGGAGCCCTTCGGAAAGGTCTTTGTTCCCCCCGCTCGTATCCCAGTCGAACTTCTTCTTTTCCACGGACGAATTGGTCCGACAGAACTTCAAAAGATCATTGTACGCGGCCACCCATTCTTTCAGGCGAGTTACGATGTCATCCGAATTGGCACTCACAGTCACGTGAATCAATCCGGCCGTGGTCTTGTTCAAATTCAGGCTTACGCCGTCGATGATGTCTGTCAGTTTCGTGTTGTTCGACCGGCTGATTTCCACGCCGTTCATCTTGATGCGCGCATCCTGAGCCTGCTGGGTAACGTTCGCGGCCTGGAGACCGGCGCCCGGCTTTGTTTCCACGATCTTAAGGCCGCTGAATGCAGCGGAGCCGGTATCGACGAATACATAAAACGCGTCTGCGGCTTTCCCGCCGGTCAGCTTGCCGACCTCGATGGATTCGTGGCGTTTGTCGCCGTTCTCCCACTTGATCTCTTTGGTCTGTTGCCTGCCGTTTTCCGTCCAGACCACGCCCACGCCGTAGACAGGCGGCAGCGTTTCAGGCGCGGGCTTCTCTCCCGTCTCGCGGGTACGGTCCACGTCATAACCGTGCAGTTTGACACCGGATACATCGACTTGGATGCCCGGACCCACCACGACACTTTCTTTTCCGCCGGCGGTGTCTTTGCCGGGCGCGGTCTCCCCTTTTGCTTCGGCGTCGAGAATCAC
>JACPZR010000604.1 GCA_016195395.1 Spirochaetia bacterium | reverse complement strand
TTCCTCTTCTCTAGCGGAAGCTCCGATTCCAAACAAAAGGCAAAAAACCAGGATGCTGCACTGGCCGCGCTGTTTGGCGGCGGGGGTGGAGCCGGGGGCGGCAGCTCGGGGCGTTCACGGTCAAGCGACGAGTCCCTGTCCAGCTCCGATTTCTGGAAAGCGGGCGTCCCTGACAAACCCATCCAGGACAAAGACGAACCTGGAAAAAAGAACGGCGACGAGCCGGAACTGTTGGATCCGGTCAGCGCCGGGAATCCCATCAACCCCCAGACCGGACAGCCCTACCCCGATTCTGTAATGAAGCAATTCGACGACCTGCGCAAGAAGTTCCCAGGCAACGACATCATCCCACGTCGGAAGTCCCCGGAAGAAACCAAGAAAGAAGAAACAGACAGACAGAACGTCTTCGCAGTCCAGTCGCTCGTGGCGCAGGGCCGCGCCTCTCAGGCGCAGATCGACCAGTTCTACGACTACCAGACCAAGCCCATCAAAGACAGACTGGAACTGTTGGACTACGTGCTCAAAGAGCAGGGATCGTCCATGGCGCCGGACGTCAAAGAACAGTATGACAAGATTCTTCAGATGAACAAGCAGCAGCTGACCGCGCTCGATGAAGCGCGCAAACGCGCCGCCTCCGGCGGAAGATAATCTAGAAATTCACGTCCATCTCCACGCCCAGCTTCACACCCTCCACGCGGTCGCCTGTGGCTCCGCCGGCGTAGTGGGTGATGAAGTCTCCGCGGATGCTCGCCGCCGTCAGGTTGCCGGAATCCGGCGAGACATATGTCACTTTTTGACGGGTATAGACCGACTTGTCCTCAAAGCAGGAGAACACCGCGCGCAGGCCCGGTGCCGCCTCAAAACGCACGCCCACATCCACGCGACGGCCGTTCACGCTCAATGATGAATCCTCATTGGCCATCTTAACCTGCAAGGCAGTAGAGTTCCCCAGTTGCGAATACTGTATGGATCGTGTCCTGCTCCGCCACGTTCCGTCCTGATTGTACAGGTAGTAGCGGCCCGTGATGGACCATCGTCCTGTCAGTGATTTTTCGACGGCAAGCCCCAGCAGAGGCCCCTTCGCGGAAGCGCTCGTGACCGCATAGGTTGTGGCTGTCATGGACTGACCTGACGTGGAGAGAACACTGACGTTGGCGCCTGAGTCGTATTCAAAGGGGCCGCCGTTGGATAAGAACGTAAGCCCGGCGAGGATCCGGACCTTCGTGAAAACATTTTCCAGCCAGCCGGCCGGGGAAATGTCCTGACCCACAAGGAATGTTTGCACCGTGCGCGTCTGTTCCAAAAAGCGGCCCTTGTCATACGTGGTAATCGTGGCAGGGAACGTGGCAAGCGTAGTGTCCAACGTGGCTCCGCCGGTCAGTGAGGGACGCGAAACAATCCGATTCACTTCATACGCGGCGAACCAGCGGGGGGCCTCATACGCGGCGTTAAGCTCCAATCCACGGAAGCCGCGGTTTGTCCATGGAAGATTGGCTCCCGCGCCGCCGGCAAGAGTGGTTATGCTGGTCTGGCGGTCGCGCGCCGTCTTCTTCTCCAACTCGGGTGCGTACGTGCCGCTCACCGGCCCCAGACCCAGTGTCAAATGGCGCGCTTTCACGGGAACGTTATCCGTTGCGATGTTGGAGGACACGGGGATGGTCCTGGGCTCAGGCTCGCGGGTAATTGCGACCTCTTCCTTTTTCAACCCTGCCTTTCTTTTCTCCGCCGCCGTACGCTCCGTGGCGGCGCTCTGCTGTTCTATTTGAAATTGGGACCACAGGCGGGGGACTTCCCCTGCATCACGTCGCCGGGCCAAGGCCTCTTCCTCTTCACGCGCCGCGGTCTTTCGCAGGGCCTCCGCTTCCTCTTTCTGTTTCTGTAGCGCCGCAGCTGCTTCCAACTCACGCTGCTTTTGCGCCAGAGCCTCACGCTTCTGGACCGCCGCCCGTCGCTCTGCTTCGGCTGCGATTCTCCGCGCATTTTCCGCATCCGCCCTGCGCTTAGCCTCTGCGGCCTGCGCGGCGCGTGCGGCTTCCTCCGCCAGCTGGCGGCGTTGTGCTTCCGGGTCTCCATATACGATGCGGTTGATGTCGTCCTTGCCAATCACCCGGACCACACCGTCCACTTGGATGCCCACCTCCCGCGGGTTCTGCCAAACGATCGTCCCTTCCACGGTTTTGCCCGTCCGCAGATATACGATGTCGGCGAGCGCTGGAACAAACGGCAAAAGAATGAAAATCAACGTGGCTGCCCTTGCGCGGGCACGCAGAAAGTGCATGGCGCAGGTGACACGACCTCCCTCTGCATTGTCAAGTGCCTCCAGCCCGACAATTTTGCTTGTGCCGACTGTCCGTGGATTTCTTCTGGGATTTGTGAAACGCGCAGATTTTGGACCAGACTTTCAATGGGGAACGGCAACGGCTGCCTACCAGATTGAGGGGGCTTGGAACGTTGACGGAAAGGGGGAGTCCATCTGGGACAGATTCACCCACAAGAAAGGGACCATCGCCCGCGGCGAAACCGGAGACAACGCCTGCGATCACTACCACCGCTACGAAGAAGACATCAAGCTGATGAGTCAGCTGGGAATGCCCAACTACCGTTTGAGCCTGGCTTGGAGCCGTATCTTTCCCGAGGGTGGTGGAAAACTCAATCAAGCGGGACTGGATTACTACCGGCGCCTCCTTGATACCTGCGTCCAGAACGGCATCGACCCCTGGGTAACGTTGTACCACTGGGATCTCCCCCAGAAACTGGAAGACAAGGGTGGATGGCCCAACCGTGACACCTTGGATAGATTCCTGGAATACGTGGATTTCTGCACGCGGACCTTTGCGAGCGTGAAGCACTGGATGATCCTGAATGAGCCGGTCGTATTTACCGGGGGCGGATACTACCTGGGCGTACACGCGCCGGGAAAGAAAAGCATCGGTGGCTTCCTCCCTGCTGTACATCATGCCGCGCTTGCCCAAGCGCTGGGGGGCGGCATTGTCAGAAAGAATGCTCCACATGCGGAAGTGGGAACCACCATCTCGACAACGTTTGCGTACCCCGCCTCTGACAAGCCGCGCGACCTCAAGGCCACAGCCCGCTTTGATGCGGTAATGAACCGCCTGTTCATTGATCCCGCCGTGGGACGTGGTTACCCGGTGGATGCCATGCCGCTTTTGAAACGCATCCACAAATACTTTAAGGCCGGAGACGAAGAGTCGCTCACATTCAACTTTGATTTCTGGGGCATCCAGAACTACACGCGTGGCGTTGTGAAATTCTCTCTGTGGCCGCCTGTGATCTGGCTCAAACAGGTTTCACCAACCAAGCTCGCGGCGCAGATTACGGACATGGGCTGGGAGGTCTACCCGGACGGTCTGTACGGACTGCTGAAGAAATTTGGCGCCTACCCCGAGATCAAGAAGTTGATCGTCACGGAAAGTGGGTGCGCGTTCCCGGACCGCCTGGAAAACGGCGCCGTAAACGACCCCAACCGCGTCGAGTATCACAGACGTTATCTGGACGGCGTCCTCCGCGCAAAACGCGAGGGGGTCAATGTGCAGGGGTATTTTGCGTGGAGCTTTATGGACAACTTTGAATGGGCGGAAGGATACCGTCCCAGATTTGGCCTGGTCTATGTTGACTATGAGAGCCAAAAGCGCGTGCCCAAGCAGTCAGCGCTCAAGTTCCGCGATTTTCTTTCCGGCGCAGACTGGTAGAAGACCGCATCAGCTGGCGATGGACGCCTCTTTGGCAATCGACTCAGCCAGACGTTCTCCCTCAGCCACGAACGGGAGAAGAACTTCATCTGCTCCTACGGCCAACAGTCGCTCCACGTAGCTGCGGGATTCCGCCGTTGCCACCATCACCGCGTCCGGCGCCAGGTCGCGGCACAGCCGTGTGAGCCTGAGATTGGTCACGCCCCGCAGGAGGGTGTCCGGAAT
>JACPZR010000603.1 GCA_016195395.1 Spirochaetia bacterium | reverse complement strand
GATATCGACGGCCCGCGCAATTTCCCTGTCGAGAATTTCTGTCTCATACGCGTCCATGGGCCAGATGGGTCCCGGCGCTTTGCTGGTATTTGGTATGAATCCCGAGCGGAGACCCTCGCGTCGCAGAAGGACTTCACGTGGAGACGTTAGCAGCTGGCCCTTGATGTCCGTATAGATGCACGTTTTTCCGGATACGAGCAGGTCCCTGTGTGCTACGGTGAACAGCTTGAAGTCGTATCCGCCTCCCTTGGCTTGCTGACGAATCTCGAGCAAAACGCGTGTGGGGAGGCGGGGGTCCGCGAAGGTATCCTGACGCAGCCAAATTCCGTCCAGCGGAAGGGCCGGCGGTCCCGGCCGCTCCCGCAGCTCCAGCTTACAGCCCATCAAAACAAAGACGATCGTCAGAACTGACACTCGAGCCCGCATGGTGGGCTTCCTAGGGTATCGTGTCTGTTCCTTCCACTCATTTTTTGTTTTGTCCGCAATGGGGCACGATTGACAGGAACACAGCGCTGCCCGCAAGGGACAGCATGGCAAGGCTCCGGCCGCTTCTCCTCCTTCCTCTATTGATATCCGCGGCGGCTTGCCAGCTTACCCCTGTGGACCGCGCGATCCGGTCAACTCCGGTTGCCGGGATTGATGTGACGCGTCTGGACTTTCTTCACTCCATCGCTGACCTGAATGGTTCATGGGCGTTCTGGTTCGGGATCACGGAAGAAGAGTGCCGAGGGAGAAGCCCGTCGCCGGACAGCCGATATGTGACCACCCCTGCCTACTGGTCCGCGTATTCTGCTCCCGGCGTTGAGCTGCCGTCCGTGGGGCGCGGCTGCTATTCCCAGCGCGTTAGACTGGACCCGGAGAAGGCCCTGGCCTCGCACCTAACGCTCTACGTGAACGACGTGAGTGCTGCGTCTGTCTTCTATTGGAACGGAACGCAGATCGGAGCCAAAGGGATTCTGGGTTCTTCCCGCGAAGAAGAGCATGGACATATTGGGGACGCAGTCTTTGTTGTGCCGGCCGGGTTGATCCGCTCCGAAAATATTCTCACCATTGCTGTCTCCAATCATGTCCTCCGCGGCGGAGGTATCAACAACGAGATATTCCTGGGGGGAGCGGGCGTGCTCACGGAGCGGCGCACTCTCTTCCGCATGATCGATTTCTTTCTACTGGGATCCATCATCATGGCCGGCATCTATTACCTGGCGCTCTGGATGGGCAGACCGCAGCAGAAAGCCTACCTTTGGTTTCTCCTCATGTGTCTTGTGGTCAGTCTGCGGCTTTTTTCCAGCGGATCCTATTTTGAGGAACTTGTGGGAAATCCGCGCTGGATGACGTCCGTGAGGATGCACATCGAGTACCTGACTGCATTCTCGCTCGATGCCATCGCCTTTGCATTCTTTCTGCGGTACTTGTTTCCCGGACTCAACACAAGAATCGTCCGATGGATCATCCTGACGATGGGGACTGTCCCCGCCCTTGTGGTACTCGGCACGCGCGATGCTGTTGTGTATGGCCGTTACCAGCCGTACTTTTCCCTCATGCTCGGAGTCGGTCTTGTCTGCTCCATGTACATTTTCGTTCTGGCTGTGGTCCGGCGTGAGGTGGGGGCTCGTTTCACGTTCGCGTCGTTCCTCATCATGTTCGCCGCGGCCCTGCACGACCTGATCATGACCAGTCGTGTTGAAAATGTCCGGTTGTTTGCGCCCTTTGGGGTCTTTGTCTTTATCTACGGTATGGCCGCAGCACTGGGCCGGCAGTTCAATCAGGTGCACCTCGACCTTGAGGTGTTGAGTGAATCCTACGCCCGCTTTGTGCCGCGCGAGTTTCTCCGCCATCTGAACAAGCGTCAGATCATCGATGTGCGCTTGGGCGACAATACTC
>JACPZR010000602.1 GCA_016195395.1 Spirochaetia bacterium | reverse complement strand
CGGTTCCCGGAGTGTTTCCATCCAAATAACAGACGCCGGCGCCCGCAATGGATGTGAGAGCGCCTCCAGTGCCCATGGAGTCGTACTTCCTTATGGTGTCGTCGTTGGCAGATATATAGAGGTACGTTCCGTCCGTGGTAATGCCCCGCCCCGTGGTGCCGATCGCAGCCAATGTCTGGACTACTTGGGATGCGACGGTGACCATTCGGAGGCTGGTGTTAACGTTTTCCACAACGTACAGAAACCCATTGTAGATGGTGAGGCTTTCGGGACCGTTGAACTGCGCTGCGGTGCCTACGGCGTCCGTTGTTCCCCCCACGCCGGACCCAGCAAGCGTGGTCACCGCCATGGTAGCAAGGTCAATCTTTCTGATGAGGTCATTGTTTGTGTCCGCCACGTAGAGATAGTTTCCATCTGTGGTGACACCACGCGGACCATTGAACCGTGCAGCTGTCCCCGTTCCGTTTGTGGAGCCGGAGGAGCCGGCCGTGCCCGCAATGGTGAGCACAGTGCCGTCCGCGATCGTTATGCGTCGTATTGTATGATTACCGGTGTCTGCAACGTAGAGGTAAACGTTATCTGATGTGATTCCGCGCGGCCCATTAAACTGCGCCCCTGTTCCCACGCCGTCTGCCGATCCCGAACCCGACCCTGCGATCGTGGTCACCGTGCCGTCTGTGGGATTGATCCGGCGCACGCGGTGGTTGCCTGTATCTGCTACGTAGAGGTATGTCCCGTCCGTTGTAAGGCTCCGCGGACTATTGAAACGCGCGGCATTACCCACGCCGTCTGTTGTGTTGGCCGCGACGGCGGGATAGGAGCCATACGGCGTGACGATCTGCGGCGTTCCTCCAAACACGATGGTGCCGATCGTGGTGCCCCCTGAATATTGTCCGCTGATGCACGTGACCCGCTCGTACACGCTCTGGCCGGTGCCGGTGCCCGTGTGGTTCAGAAGCGTGCAGGTGCGTGCGGGATTCGTGGGCTGGGAAGTTATGCTGAGCGAGTAGGAAACCCCTTGATATAGATACCTGGAAAAGGACTGATCGGTGTCCGTAGTGAAGCCCAGGTTGTCGATGCCGTCACGCTGGACCACAAGCGCCGTTCCTGCCCCAGACACGCCCGTGGGTGTGACATGTATCTTCGGCTGCAGGTTGTCGTAAGTGTAGTAATCGATCGACGGCCCGTCGAACCGGGCGCATGACGAAAGGCCCAGCGCCGCGGCGAAGAGGATACCTCCGCCACGAACCAGCATCAAACGTTTAGTACGCACAACGATCCGCATTTTGGACCAGATTACATCTCCGTTTTTCCTTTCTCGAAGCGACCCTTCTTGGCTGTGCAGTCCTTCATGGTCATCTTCTTCCAGCCTTTGCCGGCACAGCTGTTCTGACCGCCGCAGGAATGGTCTTTGGACATGCACTCGCCTTTGCCTTTGCATGTGTTCACGCCGTAGCATTTGCCTGTCTCTTTAGACGGATCCGCCGGTTTGTTGGGATTCTGGGCCAGGATGGTGGTGGCCGCCAGCAATCCGCCCACAGCGGCGCCCAAAAGCATGTTTCTATCCTTCATAAAAGCCTCCTCAAATACAGCCGACTACTCTTTCACATATCGGAGCCTTCGTCAACCCGCAAAAGGGCGGTCCTTTGAGTTGACGGGGGACCTTCTGT
>JACPZR010000601.1 GCA_016195395.1 Spirochaetia bacterium | reverse complement strand
GGGCGGCGCGGTCACCTTGCTGTCAGAATACTCGCCGGACAGGGCATCCGGGCGCAGAACATAAGCGGCGGGTGGAGAAGTCTGCGGTTCAATCCACCCAAAGCCGGAGCCGCGGCGGGGCTCAAGGAACCCGCGGGCGCTGCACGTTAGACGACGATTTTTCTGACTTCAAGAACGCGGACGATCATAGCGACCATTTCCGGCACAGTCAAACGGGCAGCATTCAGATGTAGATCAAAAATGCTGTCCTGTGTCTGCTCGCCGGCAAGGAAGTTCCTCAGATAGATCCGCTCGCGGTCAACGGTTTCAATCAGCTGACGGGCTTTGGGTTCCTTTACTTTGTCCATCACCTTCACGCGCTCAATGCGCCAGTCCAAGGGAGCAAACAACTTCACGTGCAGCGAGCGCGGCATGTCATGTGTCAGCACCACGCCGCCTCGACCAAGAATCACTACGTGGCCTTCATGCGCCATAGCGCGCACAACGCCGGCCACAGTCTTCTTTACCTGAACGTCACTGGGAACGTAGTGATCGGAAAAAGATTTAAAAAGATCCGCGAAAAATCCCATCGATTTTTCTTTGTAGAGTTTCTCCACAAGGCCCGGCGTCAGGTCCACTTCGTGAGCAGCGCGCGAAATGATTTCTTTATCCAAGGCTTTCCATTCCGCAACGCGGCCGTCCGCGCTGCGTTTCTTGGACAGAGCGTCCGCCAAATCCTGCGACAATCCGATACCCGGGCAGCCATACTCGCGCGAAATTGTGATAACCGGTCCTGATTGCTTTTTGGAACCGGTGTGACCAACCTTGTCTTTGATAAAAAGGAGTAACGAATTCTTTGCCATGTTGGAACGATCCCTTGGAAAACCCGGCAGCAGGGCCGGGCAAGCCGATTTCTGAGGTTTTTGCCCTCAGATGTCGAGTCGAGCATTTTTTTGAGCCAGGCCTCCAAGGGGCAGGCCAACCCCATTCCGCTCTTCCGGAGTCCCGCGGACCGGGCTGCAAAACGCTTGACCAGAGTGTTGAAACGCCGGGCACCATGCAGACCAATGTCGGATTCTCTGCAAGACCAAAACGCCAAGATTAAGTCCATGGAAAAGATGACCGCGGCCCTGGACCGGATCATGAAATTGACGGAACAGGAACTGGCCAACGCAGAGGAAATCATACGCATGTATGAGGCCATCACAGAGGGACTCCGTCAGGAACTCGTCGCAGCCAAAGACACGCTTGCAGCAAGCGAGTCCGTTTCCTCCCTCAGCCGCGAAGAGATGAAAAACGCTCTAGGCAGGATCAAGATGCTGGAAGGAGAGAACCAAAAACTCCGGGCCAGGAAAGCGGACATGCAGTCGTAATGCGCGACCGCGATTTCATTCTACGTTACATCCAACTATTTTTTGAGCTTGTGGCGAAAGCCCTGGGCCTCTTTGAGAAGAAAGACATTGTTCGGGCGGAGCAGACGATCGACCTTGCCTTCCGCCAATTTGTGGGTTATCCCCTGGAAATGATCGAGGGCATGACGCCGCCGGGTGCAGCAGCACTCCTCTCCACAGATCCTGACCGCAGAAAGGAGCGACTTCTCCTGGCAGGCGAACTTCTCCGGTGTCGTGCTGTGATCGCGCAGGAACAGAGCAACGCAGAAAAAACAGAACGAGCGGCACGACTCGCGGCATTCCTCTTTCTAGAGGCTTCCTCAATGAGCGGCCTCCCTGACATCCGCGACTTTGCCCTGTCGCTTCAGCGATTGGCCGAATTCTGTTCCACCTATGCCGTGGGCGATCCCGACAAGACCGCTCGAATCGCCCAGCTTGGCCACAGTCTCAATGAGCCCGGCAATACCGATTCTTAAAAAATGAGTTGACCAGAAGGAAAACAGTGAAGCCTCTCATCCGTGGTCTTTTTTGCGCTATTTTGCCGCCGGGCACTGTTGGTTACTCTTCTTTTCGTCGGGACGTCCGCCGCCTTCACTGCGTCCATTCAGGCTCAGGGCAGGCAGGAATCCGGCGGCAAAGAAAAGATCTCCCCTCTGCCTGATCCGCCGAGCATCGAAACGCTGGCCGGTAAGTCGGACATCATCCTCAAAGCGGACATTGTCAGCACGCGCACATATAAACTCGGTGGAAAGACGGTCGGCCAGGCGCGGCTCCGGGTTCAGAAAGCTATCCGCGCGTCCCAATTCTTCAAGCTGCGCCCCGGGGAAGAATTCACTGTGACATTCCAGATGAAGTCGGATGAACTGGGACCGTACTTTGCGGAGCTGCCGGAAAATGGGAGCTATGTGGTGCTCCTGCTTGTCAAGAACGTGAAGCTCGGGGGTTCTATTGTAGGTTACGTTCCAGAGTTCCACTTCCCCAACCCGTTCTCATTGTATGACGCCATAACGCCCGGAGTGCTTAGAAAAGTTGGAGACACACCTTGAGAACCGGGAGGCGCACAGTGACTCTGTCTGCCGGGTACAAGACGTTGCGCGCGTCGCTCTTTGTGATCGTATCCACGGCCGCCGCGCTTGCAGCTCTTCCGCGGCTTTCCGCCGAGACGATCTTTTTGCGCAACGGGCAGTACTTCACCGGCGCCATCGTTGATCAGTCAAAAGAATCCATCACCATCCGCACGGCGGACGGGGCGGTCACGTATCCTAAAGCCAAAGTGAAGCGTATCGTTTACTCCCAGACAAACGAAGAAGAAAGAAAGAAACTGGCGGAAGAAGAGAAGGCTCGTGAGCAGGCACAACAGCGCGATCGGATGGCGCGCGAGCAGGCCGCCCGCGAACAGCAGGCCAAAGAAGAAGCGGAGCGCAAACGAAAAGAAGAGGACCTGAAAAAAGCGCAGGAGGCCGTCAAATCAGACACAACGCGCGCCAGCGCCTGGTTGGATGCGCGCCTTCCACCGCCGATCTGGCGTTCGGCGCTTCTACCCGGATTGGGTCAGCAGTACGCGCAGGAGAAATTCAAGTCTTCGATCTTCTCGGGTGGAACAGCCACCATGATTCTCTTAATGCTCTACAACCGGACCATGTATGAAAGCCAGCGCAAGCAGTATCTGAATGATGCTGACAATCTCCTGGCAACCGTAGTCGCAGCGCCGGATACTGTGTTCCCCATCGCCGGTTCTATGGCCTATGACAAGACGTTCAAGTCGCGGCAGCTGATGCAAAAGTATGGGAACCGGACCAATCAGCTGGCCACGGGAATTGTCCTCCTGTGGGCCGTGAACATGGTCGACATCATCTGGTTCAGAGTATCGGACCGCGTTTCGCTGGTCGTAAACCCAGGCGACAATCCGTCCCTGGGAGTGCGCATCATCTACTGAGGACTGTCCTGCCGGGGCGGAAGCCCCCCGACCGAGTGGCCGTTCCGTTCTGTGCGGACCTGTCGCAAAATAAACTGAACGACAATATTGGTCAGGATTTCTGGAATCTGCGCGGTGTAGCGGAGGGCCCAGTTGGGATATTGGTCCACCGTTCCGGGCACATTGGGCTGGTTCGTGTCACAGAGAAGATCATGAAGGCTTACAAGAATGAGACGCGAACCAGATCGCGCGAGAAGGCGGTGTACGGCGTCATGCACTGCAAGAGAGTACGATTTGAGCGATGCTTCGGCAGGCTGGGTCAAG
>JACPZR010000600.1 GCA_016195395.1 Spirochaetia bacterium | reverse complement strand
GCCTGCGGCGGCGCTCAATGTCATCACCGGTGAGACCGGCGCCGGCAAGTCCCTCGTCCTCCAAGCCTTGGAGGCTGTATCGGGGTCCAGGGTGGGACCCGGGATCGTGCGGAATGGGGCATCCCGCGCGGTTGTGGAGGCAGTGTTCTCCTCCGTCCCTGCGGAGATTTCGTCCCGCTTGGAAGATTTCCAAGCAGGGGAGTCTGACGTTGTCCGTATCAGGCGTGAAATCTCACGGGAGGGAAAGGGGAAGGCATCCATTAACGGCACGGCGGCCAGTCTGAATCAACTGCGTAGTCTTGTGGGGGCCCTTCTGGAAATCCACAGCCAACATGAGGCGCAGCGTCTCTTGGACCCTGAAGTGCACTTGGAGACCCTGGATTCCTTCGCGGGAAACCAGGACATCCGCGAAAAAGTTCAAGGTCTCTACAGCAGATTTACCCACATTCAGAACCGTCTGCGTGCTGTCACAATGGACACCGCTGAGAAGGCCAGGCGGCTGGACTATCTCAGATTTGCCGTGAACGAAATCCATGAATTCGATCCCAAAGAAAACGAATTTGAAGACTTGGAACAGGAGAAGGCGCTCATCCTCAACGGCGGTCGCTATCACGCGGACATTTCAACGGCCTATTCCATGCTTCGTGAAGAGGAGCAATCGGTCGTGGACCGCTTGTACACGGTCGAAGGCCTCCTTGAAGGTCACGTGGGAATTCGCCCCCACCTTGAGGGAGGATTGACGGATCTGAGAGAGGCAGCCTGCCGCGTAGAGCAGCTGGGCGATCTCCTTCGCTCTGAAAAGGACGGATTACAGTTCTCTCCGGAGCGGCTGGAGGATATCGATGATCGTCTCGACGGGTACCGTCTTCTCTTCAAGAAATACGGCGGAAACTCCGCCGGCGTGCTCCGGACCTTGGCGTCGTTTCGTGACGAACTCAATGGAATTGAGATGAGTTCGGAGGAGGCGTCGCGGCTTCGGTCAGAACTCGCCTCGATAGACCATGAGCTCGTGCAGGCTGCGGAGGAGCTTTCCACACGGAGGCGTGTTGCGGCTCCACACCTCGAAGAGAGATTATCAGCGGAACTCACATCCCTTGGAATGCCCGGGGCCCGCGTACGGGTTTCCCTGCGCAGGGAGCTGGACCGGGGCAGTCCTGAGCAGGACCCATCGCAAGCGAGATACCGCATCCACGAGAAGGGCTTTGATCTGGTCGAATTCTTCCTCGCGGCCAACCAAGGGGAAGGTTTCCAGCCCATCCGCAAGGCCGCAAGCGGAGGCGAGCTGTCCCGTGTGGCCCTCGCGCTGAAATCGATCGTTCTGGATTACCGGGCCCCCGGCACCGCCGTGTTCGATGAGGTAGATGCGGGTGTGGGTGGTGAAGTGGCGCATCACATTGGGCGGCGGCTGTTGGAGTTGGGAGAGCGTTGTCAGGTGATTGCCGTGACTCACCTTCATCAGGTAGCCAGCAAGGCTGAGACGCACCTGCGCATCCAGAAGCAAGTGAGACAGGGTCGCACTATTACAAATATCCGGGCTCTTTCTAATGAAGAAAGAGTCCACGAATTGGCAAGAATGCTCGGCGGCGGCTCCATTGCCTTTGAACATGCGCGTGAACTGATCCGGAGCTCAAAGGCGTCCTAAAAGACTCTTTCTCTCCGGTCTTTTTTTTACTGGCTTAAAAAGACGGTTTGCCAGCATCGGTCCTAATTCGCGAGAACGGAGGAACGATTGCTGAACACCGTCCGGCTTAACAGGGGATTGGCCGCTTGTCTGGTGTTCCTTTCAGCGGCCTTTCTCCTGCCTCTTTTTTCCCAGAAGATCGAATACGAAAATCGCCGGATTGAGGCGATCGAATTCGCAGGTCTGCACAACATCAAGGTCGATGAGATCGTACCGCTCCTGCTCCAGCAGGCTGGGGACGAGTACAAGGCGGATCTCGCGAATAAAGACATCAAGGCCATCTACGGCATGGGCAACTTCGGCTCGGTTGCCATGCGCATCAAGCTGAACCCCGACGGCAGTATCACGATCATCTTCGATGTGGAAGAGCACCCGCGCGTGCATGACATCAAATTCCTTGGAACTGACGAACTCTACTCGACGGATTTGAAAGAACTGCTCCCCTTTAAAGAAGGGGAGGTCTACTCGCCGCAGAAAGTCAAAGAAGGCCTCCAGAAGATTAAGGATAAGTACAAAGAAGAGGGATTCTTTCTGGCAGAGGTCTGGTCAAAGGTGGCCCTGGCGGACGGAGAGGCTAACCAGATTGACGTTACCTATCTGGTGGACGAGGGCGAAAACATCCCCATCGCGCGTATCAACATCACCGGCACGCGTCACCTGGATACGGACGATCTCATGGCCAACATGGACCAGAAAGAGAAGTCCACGTTTGAAAACGGCGTGTTCAAAGAGAGCAAGTTTGAAGAGGATAAGCTCAAGATCCTTGCCATCGCGAAGACGAACGGCTACCTCGATGCGGAAATTGATCCGTTGGGCACCGGTTATGAGATCCGGTGGCGCAATCCCAAAGACAAAGAGAAAGGCCGCGTCGTTGTCGTTACGTACAAATTGATCGAGGGAAATATCCGCTACTACGGCGGCTATTCCTTGGATCATGACGAAGTCTCCATAAACCGCGAACTCAATCCTCCGGAGCGCAAGCTGAAGAAGCCGGGGGATTTGAAGCCTATTTTCACACGGGACCAGTTGCTCGACAACATGGAGTATTCGTCCGACAACATCGGCGAAGTCTTTGATGAAGGGAAGTATTTCAGAGACCGCGCGTTTGTGCAGGAGATGTACTCGCAGCAAGGGTATGTCTTTACACAGGTCCAGCCGCATTTTGTGAATTTCAAGCTGTCGGAATCGGTTCTGGATCGTTATGCGGCCTGCTTAAAACTGGACAATCCCAAAACAGACGAAGAGAAGCTGTGTAAGAAAGAAGCGGCGTGGTTGGATTTGAAGACCGCGCGTAGAAATCTGTCCAAGTTCCCGGAGATGCGCGGCCGCACGCTGCGTCACGTTCACTTCACAGTGAGAGAGAACGGTCTGGCATACATTGAAAACATTATTGTAAAAGGGATGGTCAAGACCCAGGAACGCGTTATCCGCCGCGAACTCCTGATGAAAGAGGGACAGCTGTTCAACTCCATGCTGGTGAACCGGAGCCGCGAGAAGCTCATCAACCTGGGTTACTTTAAAGAAGTGAACCTTGAGATGCGCCCCGGGTCGGACGACCAGAAGATGAATCTGATCATCGACGTCAAAGAGCAGCCCACCGGCACTATTTCAATGGGCGGCGGTTACGGCACGCAGTCCGGCTTTGCCATCTTTACTGAGGTTGGGGAAAACAACTTGTCCGGCACAGGGCAGCGGATTTCCGGCCGTCTTGAGTACGGTCCGTTGCGCCGTCAGGTGCGCATGGACTGGACGGATCCCTGGGTTTACGAGGCCTGCGAAGACACTACGGGAAGTTTCTGGCGGAACAAACAGAAAGACTTCGATTCCGCTAAAGACTATGAGTCCATTTTGAAGACGGCGGATTCGCTCCAGAACGCGTACCGCGAAATCGGCATTGTAATTGCCTCCTATGTAAAAGAAGCCGGCTCGGACCGCAGCATCGAGATGCTCGACCGTGTGAAGGCCAAAGTAAGGACGCTGATCCGCGGTAACGTGATGGCGGAGGAAGAATGCTTCCGAAGCATTCCCAAGCCGTGGGCTTTGACGTTATTCGCATCGTATCAGTCCGCGCGGTTGAGCACGCCTTCCATTACGATCAGTGACGATTCACGCGACCATTTTGAAGGCGCCACCTATGACAAGAATACCCTTACAGTGGGCGGTGGAACTGCGCACACGTTTATCCTGAACTGGGTGCACTACCACAGATACACGCCCTCATGGTCCACCGTATCCAAACCCACATCGCTGGTTACGGACCGTTTGTTCAGGGCCGAGGCGCAGGGGTGGCAATTTATGTCGGCCCTTACGAACGGCCTCAGCAGAGATACGCGGGATAACATCTTCAACACCACTCAGGGATTGTATACGGACCTTTCGATGGAGATTGTCGGCCAGGCTCTGGGAGGCCAGGATCACTTCAACATGTACTCGTTCTCAACCCAGGCCTATTGGTGGTGGTTTGACTATTCCCTGGGTGGTCTTTTCCGGCGGAGCCTCCTCCGCCGCTGGCGTGTGGTGCAGGAGGTGCGCTTTACCGCCATCATGATGAATGAAACGGCCCCCTGGCACAAGAGCCAGAACAAGGATATCAACCCCTACATTGAGCCGGAACAGCGGCTTTACTTGGGCGGCTACGAATCACTTCGCGGTTACAACTACTACGACTCCCAATATCCATTTCTGTGGCAGCAGGGCGGAAACCACATGATCCTGTTCTCCACGGAAACGCGGTTCCCGATTGAACCCAGCATTCTCTGGCTCACGTTCTTCTTTGATGCGGGGGCGCTCTATCGGAACATAGGCGAATTCAACGGGGACCTGAAGACTTGGTCGGATACTTACAGGGACGCGCAGGACCAGAAGCAGGCCGCGAGCGACCCGTTCGGGTATTACATTTCCGATAAGTTCAGTCCTGTAAACCTCAAGCGTTATCCCTTTGACTCGCGCAGAGACTGGGATGATCCGCGGCGGGCCGTCCTGTCAGAGCGGAACGTGGCGTTGGACCGCGCCCTCTATTCGTGGGGTGTGGGTCTGCGGATCAACATCCCCGTGCTGCCGCTGCGTTTGTTCTTTGCCCAGAAGGGATACTATTCCGGCTCCGGCAAGTTCAGCCCCATCCCGGGGGAAGACAAGTTCCAGTTTGTCTTTGGTATCGGCGACTACCGCTACTGACCCGGTCGCAGCCTGATTCCCAGACCACGGTCTGAAGAATACGAACCGGGCCAATGGTACTCCTGCACGCGCGGGGAGAGGGCCGCAGTCTCCACTGGGAAATAAAGAAAAATCCACGGACATTCCTCTCTGACGATACCGTCTGCGCGCTGCACGAGAGCCGGCTTGTCCGCCTGCCCGGATGCAATCGCGTCAAGCACCTGATCGAGCTCCGGATTCTTGTAGTGCGCGCGGTTTCCTCTATTCCCCGGTCGCTTGGAATGGAACAGCGGAAGAAGGAAGTCCTCGGCCACGGGATAGTCAGCGCTCCAATTCAGCAGAAACAAGTCGCCATCTCCGGCATGGTTCATCTGACGGAGCAGGTTCCTGTCCATGGGCCGGCGCTCTACCTTGATGCCGCCTTCTTCGAGCATGGCGCTGACGGCCCGCGCAATCCATGCGCTCTCCGTGTCCGACTTGTGCAGGAATTGCACCGCTCTTCCCGTTTCCGCATAACGTGAAGCGCGCAGGAGAGCGCGTCCCTTCGCCGGATCAAACCCATCCGTGTCCTTCTGGGCGACGGGCAGTCCCAGGCGAAAGACCGTGGGGATGGGTCCCGTGGACGGCAGACCCTGCCCGCGCAGGATGTGCGTTATCAGCGCGCCGCGGTTGATGAAAAGGTTTGCGGCTTGTCGGAACGACTTGTCCAGATCAGGCCTCTGTGTATTGACCGCGATGTAAACCACCGCCCCCTCAGGACGGGACAACAAGCGGGCGCCGGCCTTCGACAACCCCTGCACAGATGCGGGAGTGGCGCGGAAGAGATCCATGTCGTGCTTCAAAAACAGAAAACGATTGGCTGATTCTTCCGGCTGAAACAGAAACTGGATGCCGCCCGTCAGGGGGCCGGGCTCCGGGTCCACGGGAAGGCGCTGGTAATGCGGATTGGGTGAGAGCGTGAGCGCATGCGCATCCGGCGTGCCCTCCAACTTGTACGGCCCACAGCCAACGATCTCTCCGGCAGTGCGTTTGAAAATATACGCGGCCGGCAGCGTCAGTTTCTGTCTGAAGTCGGGCTCCGGTCTTTGAAATACCAGACGCAGCTCCAGTCGCGACACAACCTGAACGCTCGAGACCCATTGAAATTCCGACTGTCTGGGACCCGGCGTCGAGCCCGGAGCGCGGCCTGTGAGGCGGTCAAGACTGGCCTTCACAGCAAGGGCATCGACCGGCGAGCCGTCTGAAAATTGGACCCCGTCGTGGAGCGTCAGGGAGATCGAAGGCGCCCCGGCGCTGACGGGATGCTCCGC
The DNA here is from genome assembly GCA_016195395.1 of Spirochaetia bacterium. Next base: position 20 of record JACPZR010000600.1, on the reverse strand, counting down.
CTTTACCAGCTCAAACACCG
>JACPZR010000021.1 GCA_016195395.1 Spirochaetia bacterium | reverse complement strand
GTAGTCTTCATTGGGGGCCACCGCCTGACCGCCGGGCGTTGACCCGCGATTTTCAGACAGGAGCACGTACGTCCGGGCCCGGAACTGGTTGTAGGTGCGCGCGAGCAGCGCGTCGTTTTCCATCCGCTGCGCAATCACTCCCGGTTTGGGACGATACTGATACGACCAAAACAGCTTCTTTGCAAAATAATTTCCAAGGTCGTCAATGCTGTAGCGGTTTGCATAACGCAGAACAAAAGAGACCGGCAGACCTTCAAGCATCACCTCGTCCATGGCGGAAGCAGGACTGGCGTTGAACCCCTGCGGGGTGACAGCCATGACCACAAAGTCGGGACGAATGTTCTTGTCCTTGAACCGACGCAGAACATAATAGAAATAGTCAGTGGTCCCGCCCGGCACGGAGAAGTTGAAGAGCATCCAGTCCGGGTATTTTTTTTCGATGTAGGCGTTGTCAAAAGCCATGGTGCGCGAGTTGCCAAAGATGACTAACGTCTTCCTGCGGTTTGGCTGCGCCAGATATAACTGCAATTCATCCGTGAGATCCAGCTTGTGCCGGTAGTTGATGAAGGAACCCGTTCTCAGATAGTAATCAGGGAACGTGCCGATGAAAAACTGTTTATCCAAAAGCCAGGCAGCGGCAAAGACCAAAAGCGGGAACAGGATAAAGAGACGGAAGCGCGTGATTTTCTGTTCTTCCATAGCGTACTCTCAGAAAACAAAGTAGATGAACTGGTGGCTGGCAATGGCAATCCATGGGAGCAGGATTCCGCCCATCACAGCCCCGGCCCCCAGCAGCAGGTAGGCATCGTACTTACGCCAGCGTTCAAACATCCCCGGCCTGTACTGGAAGAAATGGAACAGCACTAACAGCGCAAACATGTACACGATGGTGCCGTATTGTCCCACATCATTCAGTGTAAACACGTCGGGGCCAAAAACAGACTCTGGAAGCGCTGGACTGCCTCCGGCCTTGATGAACTGCACGCGCGCGTCTGCGGGAGCGTTCTTCACCATCCCGCCGAAAACCTCAACGAGCATGTGGCCGGACGAATACACTCTGTCCTCATAAACGACTTTCTGCGTCCGGAAGAAAAGCGCGCCGACAGAGAACATGCAGAACATGAAGAAGATTTTCAGAACAATCATCGGTCGGTTCTTTTCCGGCGTCGTCTTGATGCCCAGCCGGTCTTCCACGAAGCGCTCCACGGCAAGGAGGCCGCCCCACATAGCGCCCCATGCGATGTAGGTAAAATCCGCCCCGTGCCAGAAACCACCCAGCGTGAACGTTATGAAGAGATTGATGTACGTGCGGAGTTCGCCTTTGCGGTTTCCACCCAGAGGAAAGTAGATATAGTCCCTGAGCCAGGTGGCGAGCGTTATGTGCCAGCGCTGCCACAGCTCGCGTGCGCTCTTGGAGAAGAACGGGGCCCGGAAGTTTTCAGGAATATCGTACCCAAGATAGAGCGCGCATCCGCGGGCAATGTCCGTATAACCGGAAAAGTCACAGTAGACTTGAAGAGAAAAACACATCCCCGCAATCGCAATAGACCAGCCGTTGTATGTCTGCGGCTCTCTGAAGACCGGCGCAAGGACATAGCTCATGGGATCCGCAAGGAGAACCTTCTTGAAAAGTCCGGAGAGAATCAGCCATGATCCGTCAAACATGCGGCGTCTGGAAAGAAACGGATGGTCCAGCTGCGGAATGAAGTCCGTGGACCGCATGATGGGCCCGGCAATCTGATGCGGGAAAAACAGAATGAACAATAGGAAGCGGAACGGCCCGGCCTCCTCCGTGATTACGCCGCGATACACGTCCGCAGCATACGCCACCAGCTGGAACGTATAGAAGCTGATAGCCAGCGGCAGAAACAGGTTGGTGGCAAGAACGGCATCAGGAAGCGGAACGCCCACGGCGGATAACGCATCCCGGAAGAATCCAAAATACTTGAAAACCGCAAGGTTTGCAACGTCGAGGACAATGAGCGCTGTCAGGAGCCGGCCCTTCAGGTGCGGACGGCGGTGCATGCCGGTGACCAGTCCGTAGTTGGCAAGAATGACGGCCACAAAGTGAAGCGTCCACCGGAGACCCGTCCAGCCCTCGCGGTCAAGACCCCAGGCTGCGTAGAATACCAGAGATGCCAGAAGGAGAAAATGCTGCCGCGGTTTACCGGACAAGATCCAGTAAATCAGATACACGGCT
>JACPZR010000599.1 GCA_016195395.1 Spirochaetia bacterium | reverse complement strand
GACTGGATGAAAGACGAAGTTGTCAAAGCCGTCCGCGAAGACTCCACCTATGCCTACTGCCCAACGCGCGGTCTCGACGAGACGCGTGAATTCCTAGCCGACCGTCTGAACAAGCAGGGCGGCGTGCAGATCCACCCCGACGATATTCTGTTTTTCAACGGTCTGGGCGATGCCGTAAGCAAAGTCTACGGGATGCTCCGCCGCGAAGCGCGCGTCATCGGTCCGTCCCCCGCCTATTCCACGCATTCCTCCGCGGAGGCCGCACACGCAGGCGCGCCGCCGATCACCTACCGCCTGCTTCCTGAAAAGGGCTGGATGCCGGACTTGGACGAACTCCGGAACAAAGTGAAGTACAACGAGTCGATTGCCGGGATCATGATCATCAACCCGGACAACCCCACAGGCGCCGTATTCCCCAAAGAGGTTCTGCTGGAAATGGTGGCCATTGCCCGCGAGTATGATCTCTTCATAGTGGCGGATGAGATCTACATCAACATGGCCTACGGGCAGCGTCCGTGCACTCCGCTTTCACAGGTCATCGGGGACGTTCCAGCGATTTCCCTCAAAGGCATCTCGAAGGAATTCCCGTGGCCCGGCTCGCGCTGCGGTTGGATGGAAGTCTACAACCAGCCCAATAACTCGATCTTTGAACGTTATGTGAAGTCTATCTTGGACGCGAAAATGCTGGAAGTGTGCAGCACCACACTGCCACAGAAAGTGATCCCGAGTGTGATGGGGCATCCGCAATACGCGGCGTGGCAGAAAGAACGCAATGCCTTCTATGAAAGGCGGAGCCGCCGCGTGGGCGAGATTTTCGCGGGAGTCAAGGGCATCATTTCCAATCCACCGTCAGGCGCCTTTTATGTCAGCACCGTGTTTGATCACAAACTCACGGACGACATGGAACTCCAGATCGCAAACCCCGAAGTGCGCGCTTACATCAACGGCCTCTGCGCCCGTGGTGTGGAGCCGGACCGCAAGTTTGTCTACCAGCTCCTGGGATCGCGGCAGATCTGCGTGGTGCCGCTGACTGGTTTCGTGACCCATCTCCAGGGCTTCCGGAGCACTCTCCTTGAGCGCAACGACGAGAAGTTTGAACACATCTACACATCCATTGCCGAGGCCGTGGGTGAGTTCATCGGCGCCGGGTCGCCTGCTCCCTTGAAGGCCTGACGTGCGCGCATCCAGAGCCCGCTTTAGAGTGCGGACCCTCGTCACATCTTTAGCGTTATGCATGTCATTGTGCGCCGTGCCGGAATCGGG
>JACPZR010000020.1 GCA_016195395.1 Spirochaetia bacterium | reverse complement strand
GTGAGCTGGCTGAACATCACGTGGGCGGCTATCTGAAAATCGCTCCGGAGCATACGGAAGAAGGGCCGCTCTCCAAGATGATGAAGCCGGGGATGGGCAACTATTACAAGTTCAAAGAACTCTTTGACAAGTACTCCAAGAAGGCGGGCAAAGAGCAGTACCTGATCCCGTATTTCATCGCTGCGCATCCGGGAACCACCGACGAAGACATGATGCATCTGGCGGTCTGGTTAAAACAGAACAAGTTCCGCGCCGACCAGGTGCAGGCCTTTCTGCCATCGCCTATGGCCACTGCCACGGCTATGTATCATTCAGGGAAAAACCCGCTCCACAGAGTCACCCGTGACAGCGAGAACGTGTATAGCGCGCGGAAGCTCGCTGTGCGGCGGCTGCACAAGGCGTTTCTCCGTTATCACGACAGGGCCAACTGGCCGGTCCTTCGCGAGGCCCTGATCCGAATGGGGAGAAGCGACTTGATTGGAAATGGACCCGACGCCTTGGTCCCACCGGGGCCGAGCGGAGCGCGCGCGCGGGCAGAGGGGCAGCGCTTTCATCCCAAAGGACAGAAGTTTCGGACCCAGCATACAGGCCTCCCACCACAGCCGAAGACAGGCCCCGGAGCCCGGACTAATGGCGCAGCCGCCAAGAAGAGGAGAGGCCCAGGCACTCCGAAAGGGCGACGCAGACCCCATTCATCCTGATAATCTGCCTTCTTATGGTGCATGGATTAAGTCCAAGCCTTCTTTCTGGAGCGACTCAAATCAAATTGGTGCATTTTCATTCGGGTTGATCTTGGCAAGAGGTCGGTTTCGCTTTTGGTGACCGCTTCAGAGGGCGGAAAACGCAGCTTCGCCTCCCCAACGGAACGCACTGGGTTCAAATGTCATCGTGGTCATGATTTTCTTCCATAATACATAGCTCCCTCATTCCAAAGACCGACCTTTTGCCCGGAAATATTCCATAGCGCCCCACCCGGGCACGGGAGTTGCAATACATATGACAGGAACTGGAGACATATACATGCGAAAAACGCTTCTCACCCTTGTTCTTTTGACCCTCGTGTCCGGACCGATCTTGGCCGGCGGCAGCGGGTCTTCAACGCAGCCCCTTGCCGGGTCGTATCCCATTGTGCTGGCACACGGGATACTGGGCTTTGACGACACGAGCGGCCTTGCCGGCGGCCTCGTAAAATACTGGGGCGGCATCGACGACTATCTGCGCAGCCAAGGCGTCCCCGTGCTCACTCCGGGCATGCAGGCCATGAACGACAACGTTGTCCGCGGTAACCAGCTGAAGAATCAGGTCAACTACTGGATGGCGGCGAACGGCTATACGAAAGTGCACATCATCGGTCACTCACAGGGTGGGCTGACAGCGCGCTACATGACGTCGAATCTGGGCATGTCATCCAAAGTGCGCTCCATAACGTCACTGAACTCGGTGCACCGCGGAACGCCCGTGGCAGACATTGGACTCGCAGTGATTCCAAGCTGGCTCCAGCCGTCCGTGGCTCTGGTGCTCAATGCCTTTGGCGCCATTATTTATGGAAAGACACAGCAGGACATCATTGCGATGGCAAAGTCTCTGACAACCGGCGCTATGTCATCTTTCAACAATACAGTGCCTAACGTTTCCACGGTTAAGTATTTTTCATACGGTTCTAAAATGACCATTGCAGATCCATTCCAGCACCCAGTGATGGTGCTGACGTATCCGATCTGCTGGACGGGGGGAGTGTTCAACGGCCAAGGCGGAGATAATGATGGTGTGGTTCCTGTGTCCTCCCAGAAGTGGGGAACTTGGATGGGTGGACCTTCGTATGGACTCCTCACCACCGGTGTAGATCACTTGGAAGCTACCAACCTTGAGTGGTGGGGCCAGAAGTTCTACGATGTTCAGGGCTATTTCTTGAAAATGGCTCAGAATGCAAAAGCCAATCAGTAATCCAAAAAGGTCGTATCTGGAACGGAGCGGCGGTCTTTCGAGACCGCCTTTTTTTTTTGGGGTGGTTTCATTCTGAGAGCCGCTGTGCTCGGCCCTCCTGGCCTCGCCAACCGGCTGAATTGTGCGGCCTGTCCGGCCTCCGGCGACTTCCTGTCGCCGGTGTTTTGCTCCGCAAACCACTGAGAGCGCTGTGCTCGGCCTTCCTGGCCTCGCCCACCGGCTGAGTTGTGCGGCCTGTTCGGCCTCCGGCGACTTCCTACTGCAGCGGGACGATGATGTCGCGGTTGGGCGGGAGTTTATACGCCGGGCCGATCTTCAGGCGGTTCATGTCGCGGATTTCTGACCAGCGCTTGGAATTTCCCAACACGTTCTTGGCTACCAACTCCAGCGTGTCGCCCTTGCGCGTTGTGTAGACGATGGCAAGGCTGGTGTGCACCGGATCCGGCTGGAAGAGCGAATAGTCTTCCACTTCCGGCACAGGTTTCTTCACAGTCTTGGTCTTGGCTTTGGGATCGAGTTTAGGGGCTTTCGACAGGTCTTCGCGGGCTTTGTCCTTGGCTCTTTTGTCAGCCGCAGCTGCATCGTTTGCAGCAGAGGAGGCCGGCGCGTTGTTGACATTCGCTTTTGAGGACGCACACGTCCGCAACCAAAGCCAGACAATAAGCGCTGTGATGAGAAGGGCCAAGAAAACGAGCGCCTGCCGGCGCCTGCGGATCCGTGTATCTGCTCTCTGGCTCGACGAACCATAGTAGGCGGGCGCGGACTCTCTGGCAGTCGGCTGGACCGGCGGGGCCGATCGTTTCTTTGCTCGTGGCTTTGCAGTGCGTGGCTTTTGTTTTGAAGTCCGTGTCACAGGTATCTTTCGGTTGAAACGATTGCGTAGTGAATGGTTTTAGGCGCTGCTTCGACTAGTACAACGTTGCGGAGAGTTTCCTTCCATACTCGTCCACCAGCGGGCCCTTATTCCCCACCAAGTGAAAGCAGGCGAGCATTCCGTTCTTATAACGTGTGCGCTCGTCTCCTTTGGTCCGACTCACGTTTGCGAGGAAGAATTCCAAAGCCTTCCGCTGCTCGGTCTCGTCGCCGGCCATGCTCTGCAGGGCGGTCTTCTCCTCATCTGACAAGGCTTCACCCGCGTAAGCGAGGAGCGCCCGCCGCGCATCCGACGGTGGTCCGCCAAATTCCCGGATGGCCTCAAGAATCTGACGCGCGAGGGAATCGACTCCATGCGCTCGTACCTGCGCGCGTGCTGCAAGGAGGAGTGCTGCGTCTGTGGCATCGTTCTGGACTCCCAGACTCTGGACACCGGCAAGCGTTTCCGCCGGGCTCTTCTCTGCCTTCTGTGCAAGTTCTGTCAGGCGCGGGTCGGGGACGTTCTTTTCAAGGAAGGCGCGGATCTGGCTTTCCGGGAGCGCGCCTACGAATTCGTCTTTTACGCGTCCGTTTGAGAAGAGCTTCACAGCGGGGATGCCGGAGATCTGGAAGGCGCCCGCGAGGCTCTGCTCGTGATCGGTATTGATTTTTGCGAGGACAAACCGACCAGCATATTCTCGTTCCAGTTTTTCAAGAACGGGTCCAATGACCCGGC
>JACPZR010000594.1 GCA_016195395.1 Spirochaetia bacterium | reverse complement strand
TTGCACCTGGGGCGTCGGATTCTTGTGCCGCTGTCCGGAGTTCTCCTGAGCGACTTCAGTTCTTTTTTGGCCGGAGCGGTGGTTGTAGAAGAGATTTTTGCATTTCCCGGCATTGGGCGTGTGATTTTCCAGTCCATCCAGAGGATGGACCTGCGCCTTCTGGGCTTTCTGATTTTCTATGTGGGGCTTTTGATTCACCTGCTTAACGTTGTGGCGGAGCGCGTCCTTCTGCGGGGCGCCGGCGAGGAGAAAACCACTTGAGGCTGCCCGGGCCTTTCCAGACTGCCTTCTCGCTGTTGCGCACATGGCAGTGGGTGCTGTCTCTCTGTCTGGTTTTCGCTCTTACTCTGCCTGTGCTTTGGCGCAATGTTCCCAAAGTAGACCTCGAGAAAGCGAATCAACCGGCTTTCTCGGACTGGTCGCATATGCTCGGAACCGATCCCTTGGGTCGTGACGTTGTGGACTTGTTTGCCCGTGGCGGATGGGAGACCATCGTCGTCGCGATTCCGGCGCGGCTCTTCACGATTGCGCTGACGCTGCTTCTGCTCTTTCCCGGGGCGGCCGCGTCGCAGGTGGACGCGCCCGGTTGGATCAAATGGACGGCGCGCATTCCGGACACAATGGCGCGGACCATGCAGGTGATTCCGTCGCTTCTCTTGGCGCTGGTGCTCTCCGGTCTTCTGCCTATGGGGGGGCTCTCTCTTTTTCTCGCTGTCATCCTGTCCGACTGGCCCGGCGCGCACCGCACGGCGGCTTCCTTTGTGGACCACCTGGCCCGCCGCGAGACCGTGATTTCGTCCCTTGCGATGGGCGGCGGGATTTGGCACCGCATATCGGTTCACATGCTCCCCGAATTCTGGGGTTTTGCGGCACGACTCTTCATCACAGGTCTCCCCGGAGTGGTGCTCACAGTAGCTACGCTTGCCTTTCTTGGAATCGGGGACGAGCTCCGGATTCTGGGTGTAGAGGGCTGGGGCTCCCAGATTGCGGAGAATAGAAACTCTTTACTGGAGGATCCCCGCCTGATTCTTGTCCCGGCGGCCGGGCTGTCTCTTCTGATCCTGGCGTTTACGCCGCTTGAAAAGCGGCCCGCCGCGGGCAGACGTTGAAATGAACCGTCGTACACTTCGTGGTCTCCTGGCTTTTGTTGCTGTAGGTTTCTTTTATGCCGGCTCCATCAGCGGCCAGAGTCAAGTAACGCTCCGGGAAACAGAGCGCCGCCTTGTGATGATTCCCTTTCTCAATGCCACCGGCGACTCCAAGCTCGACTATCTGTCTCCCGGAATCCCCCGGCTCCTCTCCAACAAGTTGGAATCGATCCCGTTTGTCCGCGGCGTCCCCTCCGTTACGTTTTCAGCGCGGAACCGGTCAGGCGTGGGGCTTCCAGACAAGGAATCACAGGCCATCCCGCTGCCGCTTTCAGTGAAACTCCGGAACGAGAAGGAGTGGCCTGCCTATGCCGAGGGCCGGAAGCCCGCAGAAGTATGCGCCAAATTGTCTGGCCATTATTGGGCGGGAGGGCGCTTCACGAAGGCGGATACAAAAATCCAGGTGACAGCAGTTCTTCACGATTGCACGGCCGGGCGCACCCAGACAATCACCTGGTCAGACGACGAGCCGCAGCTTTACGCGAACATTGACAAGCCGGCGGAAAACCTGCGGGCGCTTTTGCTTGGCGAAGACCCCGTGAAGTTGAAAGTTGTGACGCCGGAACCCGGAGCCATGGTCTATCTCGACGGGGCGTACCTGGGCCGTACTCCGGTGGACACTCTTGTAATCCGCGGGGGCTACACGCTGCGCATTGAGCAGGAGGGCCGTGCGACGATTTCAAAGCGCGTGGAACTCTCTGCGCGGGAATACGAACTTTCAGAGACGGCCGAAATCCGCCGGAGCCGTGGAGGCCTTTCAATTCAAAGCGACCCTCCGGGCGCGCAGGTGTATCTGGATATGCGTTATCTGGGCGTCACCCCGCTCGAGAAAACTGACCTGGAGTCGGGCACACACCGGCTCCGCATTTCTCTTGAGAAGCATGTGGACCGATTTGTGGGGGTGAGAATCTCAGAAGGAAACACAACCAAGGTCAACGTTATTCTGAAAGAGGGCGACAGTCTGGCGTTCTACAAAGACCCGGGCGAACCCATCCGCGGATGGACATATCACGATCTATCTTTTTACTCTGCGATAACGTCACTGGGATTCTATCTGGGCTGGCTGGATCTGGAGGCGCGGGCTGATCGCATCGAAGATTCAGTGAAGACCTATGTTCCGCTCATTGCGTCGTTCCAGAGAGTTGCGGCTCTGGGGCAGGGAACCATCAGCCTGAGTGAAGCGGCGTGGGAGACCTACCTCGTAGACCAGAACCGGCTGGCGGTTCTTCGCGCGCACCGCCGCGCCAACGCTGTTGGTTCACTTGGAATCGGTATGTTTGGTTTTTCTATTTTTTGCCTGTATCAGGGAATCGTTCATGATGACAAAGAAGGCGGAGAAGTGTTGTTTATGGGATCCCATGTGCGTCCCATGTTTCTTCTGATGCCGGACGACAGGCTAGGGCGGGGCTACGCCTGGACCGCTGGTCTGTCCGTGCGCTTCTGATTCCGATTGCTGCTAGAGAACTCGCGACCGTCCACGGCCGGTGCTCCGACGTTCGCCGTGAAGAGACAGCGCGTAGACCTGCTTTTCAAGAATGGCCGTCAGCTCTTTGGCCGCGCGCTTTTCGTCCAGCTTGGGAAACTCATCCGGATAAATCGGGCTCCCAAAATTGTACTGGATGATATTCTTGAACATCCTGCCGGAGAAAATGCTTTGGGGTGTCAAAAATTGAAATGATCCGCTGATACCTGACGGAATGAGAGGCACGCCCGCGCGGATGGCAAGCTTGGCAGCCATCGCTTTGAAGGGGCCCATCACCCCGGTTGATGTCCGCGTGCCTTCCGGAAAGATCGAGAGAACATGGCCCTCTTTCAGGAGTTGGACAATGTAGTTTTCCAATTCCTGATAGTATTCCACGGCCTCGCGCGCGCCGTCTCCTTTGAAGTTGCGGATGATGGGACGCCCGCCCCATTCGAGCATCTGGAGCTTGATGACGGCTCCGTAGGTCTCGAGACCCTTTTCGATGACCGGCCGGAAGGCGGAAATACCGGGGAGATTCAGGGGGGATCCTTCCCGGAACAGGAATTTCTTCATTTCATCGCCCTGTTCAAAGAGCTCGGCCTTGCCCAGAAAGACCACTTTGCGGGGGGTATAGACCGCCTGGATCGGCACGTCAATGAGGTCGGTATGGTTGCAGATGAGAATTCCACCGCCGTCTTTAGGCACTGAATCGGCTCCAGATACCTCTATATGGAAGACTGTATCCATAAGGAGCTTGATGAAGGCCCGCGCCGGCTCCAGCGGGACGGTAAATAATCTTGCCACATTAGTCCAATCTGAGTTCTCGGTCTTTTGCTCGGTCACGTGGAGTACCCGTCCTTATGTTCACAATCGGTCGGAAAGAACATCCCAAAGAGCGCCCTCTGACGCTCCACCGATATGGAACGGCAATATGCCCTGGCGCGACGGACGGAATCAAGCGAATTTTCTTGGTCGCGTCCATCCTCGCGGGCCTGGGAACGGCAGCGTGTGGCGCGCCGGATGTAGGCGTGGGGGAAGCCATGCCGGTGAAGCTCGACCCTGAGAAATTCTGGACCGGCCAGCGGGCTGGATACCGGGAAATTCAGGACCGGAACGGCAACGTGATCGATACCGCCTTTGTCCGCCGTGTGTGCACCATTTCTTCTGAAGGCGGCCGTTGCGAAGACAGTATCCGTTATGCCTCAGGCTCTGAAGAGTCGCTGGTCTATCGTGTGTTCCGCGGGTTCGATGAGGAAGGCCGCACACTCGTCACCATTGAAGAGAGCGGGCGCAAAGAAAAGGGAAAAGTCTACGGCGGCTTGATTGAGCTATCAGGGCTTGCGCGGATTCCCAAAGCGTCCATCGTTACCAAAAGCAGCACGCGCCTTCATGCGATGAACGGCCCCATGGAACCTGTGATGGAAGTGCGGAGCTTCACATATTTTGGAATTCTTTCGGGCCTGGTGACCACACTCTGGCTTCGGAGCGCCGGAGATCATGTCGATCAAGTTCGATGAGCTGGCCCCGCACCTGGCCGGGATTACAGAAAGCGTCGCCCGCGCGGTGATGCCCCTGAGCGCAAAGGGATTAAAGGACGAGGCGGACCACATCGCCGTCGAGACCATGCGGGCCGGGCTCGAAAAACTCCCCGTGCGGATGCACGTCGTACTCGGAGAGGGCGAGAAGGATAACGCCCCCATGCTCTACACGGGCGAGCGCTTTGGAACCGGTAAAGGACCTGTCTTGGATCTTGTTGTAGACCCGCTGGAGTGCACCACGAATTTCTCTAAAGGGCTTCCCGATTCCATGTCAGTGCTTCTGGCTCTCCCGGAAGGAAAAGTCCAAGAGCTTCCGGGAACATACATGCACCAAATTCTTGTTCAGGGCGGGGCAGCATCGGTAATCGACGCTTCATCACTCGACGCGCCTCCACAGCAGTTGATACGCAAAGTGGCGGACAAGTTGAAATGCGAACCGGGAGAGATCACTGTTGTTGTTCAGGACCGACCGCGCCACAAGGAATTGATTGAAGGCCTGCGGGAATCGGGCGCGGGGATTTCTCTCATCAGTTCGGGGAGCATTTCGGCCGGCGTAGAAGTCGCTC
>JACPZR010000593.1 GCA_016195395.1 Spirochaetia bacterium | reverse complement strand
CCTGGTCAGCGGGGAACAGGTCCAGCTCCAGCGGGTAGAGGACGGACACGCTGCCGATGATTCCCGCATCCACCGGCCTGCCGGGAGCCGCTGTGATGACGCCGAAGAGTTCGCGGTCTTTGTGAGAGATGTCGAGAATGTCCGCTTTGTACGCCGCCGATTCCGATGAGTAACGCTGCTCGTCGGTCCACAATCCCATTGCGTGCGCCGCATATGCCGCAACGTCCAACCCCGCGACGCTCCAAAGGTTATCCCAGTAATAGTGATCCGCCGGGCCCAGATGTTCCGCGCTGAATCCGGGGGGTAGGAACCGCCCTCCGGGGCCTTCCTTCTTTTTGCGCAGAATCCATTCCGCGCCGCGCCGGATAGAGGGGTAGACAGCGGCCAGAAACGCTTTATCCCCGGAAAGCTGCGCATACGACACAAGGCTCCACATCGCCTGGCCGTTGGAATCCCATTCACCGTCATGAGAACGAAAGAAGCCGTCTTTTTCCTGCCTGCTGGGATACGATTCCAAAACCGCCTTTGACTCTGCAAAGTAATTCCAACGGGAAAGCGCGTGCAGCATGTAGGCAGCGTCGCGGAACCAGAATTTGTGATACGTGAATACACCGGGCGTCACTTCATTGCCTTTTTGAAGCGACAGGGTGTGGGAGGCAAAAATGCGCGCCGCTTCGTTCCACAGTTCGCGCCCGCAGATAAACTTGGCGCCATGAGACAGGCGCTCTTTCCATGCTGTGGACAGGTTTTGAATCTCGGAGGCGACAGGACCGGAAACTGCATCGAGCATCCGGCGCTTTGCGATCTTTTCAGCGCGCTTGCGCCGGCGGCGGCGGCCGGACACAAAATCAATGGTCTCCGTCACCGGGTTGTTGTGTCCCGCGAAACCCTCTGTGTAGCCTGGGGCCAGCTCGCGCAGGAAACGCAGTTCACTTTTCCGCTGCTCTTTCGAAAGCTTGGGTTCACCCGTGCGCGCAAGAAACGAAATATTCCCGCGGCCGGAAACCTGGTAACGCAGCACGCCTGTGCCGATCCCGTAGGGACACTCAGCAGACATTTCACCGCCGTCAGAGAAATAAGCATCACCGCCCTGGAGTGTTGAAAAGTGTACAATGTCCGGCTTCTGCAGAAGTTTGAGTTCCGGGACGTCATTCATGAAGACGAGCTGTCGTTCCGGATCATACTGGAGCGAATGAATCAAGGCCGCTCCTTCCTGATTGAAAGGTCGTATCCCGATGATGACTTCAGCGGGTTCAGAAAAATCGTACTCAACGAGCGAATAGAGGAGGTCAGATCCTGCGGCGTTTGTCCAACGGATAACGCCCTGTTTGCAGCGGAGAAACGTTACAGGGATGCCGATGTCCCCGGCGGGGTGCTGTGCAATCTCAAGCTCTCCCCGGGACGGAAGGTACAGCCGTCCCCCGGCACGCACCGCGGTCTCGATCGTGTAGTATCCCACAATGGGGCTCACCGCCCCGCCCGGGTCCACAAGCGAAAAGAACTGACCGTCCGGCGCGCGAAAGCCCATCCAATCTCGGTGCGTCATGTTCACGCTGAGCATGGATCCCGCCCGCGGAATGAACGATGGGTCCTGGGGGTTGTATTGACGTTCTACCCAGTAGGGCCCGGCAAAGTGACGATAGAATTGGAAGAAACAGTAGTTCCACATTCCCGAGGCGATGACGCGTGAAGCAAACGCAAGGTTCTCAGACGGGGAAGGAGCAGACGTGGGGTTGGTGAGGCGGAACCCGCCCCGGATCAAACGTCCAACGTCAGGGTGCAGGCCCATCCATCGGGCAATACGCCGGGCAATGGCTCGAACAATGGAATAAATCAAAGCAACGACCGGATGTGGGAGAGAGCCCGCGGGGTCAAGTGCTCTCTACGCAGAGTGTTACGCCGAGGCGCAGGCTTCTTCTTCACTGTCATAGATATCAAACATGTCCATGAGCTCCACGACCTCGAACACTTTCTTCACAGCGGGGGAAAGATTGGACAGCTTCAGAGCGGAGAAGTTTGAGGATGCCCTCGGCGCCTATCTGGACGAACTGCCGGACACCATCGGTCAGAATGCCCAGCTGATTGAAGACTACGCCCTTGGGGCCATCGT
>JACPZR010000616.1 GCA_016195395.1 Spirochaetia bacterium | reverse complement strand
GCTTCTTCCACAATCTTCTTGAGTATCCTGTCCGGCCCCTCTTTGAAGAGGTTTGCGGTGTACGAACGCTCCGGCAGCTTTGCGCGCCGTTCCTTCAACACGTGTTCCAAGTCTTCCAAGAATTTCATGCGTCAGCTCCTGCGATTGCGTCTCGGCGGACGGGGATCCCCCGCTCTGACATGTAGTCCTTTACCTGAGTCACCGTATAAGTCCTGAAATGAAAAATTGAAGCAGCAAGCACGGCATCGGCGCCGGACTCTGTTACCGCGCGGACCAGATCGTCCGGTCCCCCGGCCCCGCCGGAAGCAATCACGGGCACCTGCACAGCGCTGCGGACGCGGGACAACAGTTCAACGTCATATCCGCCTCCGGTCCCGTCCCTGTCCATGCTGGTCAAGAGAATCTCGCCGGCTCCGCGGTCCTCTGCCTCTTTGGCCCATTCGACCGCTGACCTGCCCGTGGGCGTACGTCCGCCGTGCAGGTACACTTCGTGGCCGGCCAGAGCCTCTGACCGTCGTGCGTCAATCGCGCATACAATACACTGGCTTCCAAATCGGACTGCGGACTGAGTCAACACAACGGGGTTCTGAAACGCTGCGGTATTTAAGGATACTTTGTCCGCGCCGGCGTGAAGAATAGCATCAACATCCTCGACTGTCCTGATTCCCCCGCCCACCGTAAACGGAATGAAAATTTCTTCCGCAACGCGGCGGGTCTTTGATATCCAGACAGGGAATGATGCGGACAGCCAGCATTATTTCGTTTGGTTCCGGATGTAGTCGGCCAGGCCTGCTCGGATAACGTCTTCCTGTGTGCCTGTGGCCAGGTTCTTTACGCGGATGACCCCTTTGTCAAACTCATCCCGTCCTGCAATCAATACCAGCCGGAATCCCTTCTTTTCGGCAATCTCCAGCTGGCGTCCAAATTTCTTGGTGGTCTCCACAGAGGCTTCCACGGATATTCCCGCCGCACGGAGATCCCGCGCAAGAGCGCGCGTTTCTGACCGGGTCGAGTCGTCAAAGACTGTCAGGTAGCAGCCTCTTCTCACCGCAAGGTGATCCGGTACCAGATTGTGATCACGAAGAAAATTTTCGAGAGTAACATCCCCCATCCCAAATCCCACGGCGGGAACATCCTCTTTGCCAAAGAGCCCCACGAGTTTGTCGTAACGGCCCCCGCCAAAGAGCGCGCGGTTGTTTTCCGGGTGGTTGTCATTGATTTCGAAGATGAGCCCCGTATAATAGTCAAAGCCGCGCACGATGCCCGGATCAAAACGAAGCGACGCCCGTGCGTTATGCGCATCAAGCGCCTGGTCCAAATCCAGGACCGCTTTGACGGCTGCAGGATCCAGGGTCTTCTCGGCGGAGAGCCCGGCCAGATCCAGACTGAGAAACTTCTTAACCAACACGAGTCCGTCAGCGCCGCATTCCTCCGTTACCTGCTTGTCAAAGTCGACGGGGTCCAGTTTCTCGCGCTTGTCAATCAGGCGTCCAATGGCGCGGAGTTTCTCAACCGGGAATTTGTGGCCCTCAAAGAAAGAATTGAAGAGGCGCCGGTCGCTGAAGCGCACCGTAAACATCGAGGGCGCGGCTCCGTAGGCCAGAAGAATGTCGGCCGCAAGGCTCAGTATTTCCGCGTCCGCATCCGCCGTGGCGGCTCCCAATAGGTCAACGTTCAACTGGAAAAATTCGCGAAGCCTGCCGCGGCCCGGCCGTTCATAACGCATGAAGTTGGCAATGCTGAACCAGCGGAATGGACGCGGGCTTTGTGAAAGGGCGCCGGAAACCATGCGCGCGAGAGTGGGCGTCATTTCCGGGCGAATGGCCACTTCCCTGTCTCCCCTGTCTGTAAATCTGTAGAGCTGCTCGCTCACGATCTCTTCCGATGATTTCACCTGGTAGAGCGACAGCGGTTCAAGGATGGGCGCGGAATATTCAGAATATCCGTAGAGCTCGCTCACCTGCCGCTGGACGCCGAACATCCAGTTACGAAACTGCATGTCCTGGGGAAAGAAATCCCGTGCCCCGATATACGGCTTGGATGATTGCTGCGACATAGGTTTGGGATGAGGTTTTGCGCATACCCCGCACTGTAAAACGGTTTTTGGGTGCGACGACGGACGGAAAAGCCGGAAGCCCTCAGGCTCCGAGGAGCTTGACGTAGCTTTTCAAGCGTTCGCGGGGATTCAAGCGCGTGTCGAAGTGTCCCGTCCCCTCAAGGTCAATACCTGCAACCACTCTGTCGTTCAGTGATTTGACGTAGCAGACACGCCCGTGAAAACGAAGAGGCGCCTGCATACGGAAGATCAAATCAAACGTCACAGATGACCGGTGCGGAATCGTCTTAACAAGGTCAGGGTGCGTAAACTCCAGGGCAACACCCGCTTCAGAAACGTTGACGACTTTCTGTCTTTCTTTCACGCGGATGGTGTTTGCATCTTCCACGCGCTGGAGGATCTTCTTGGCCGCCTCCTGCCAGACTTCGTAGTCGGCCTTGGTGAAACGGGTCGTTTCCCGCGCCTCACCATACATGAAGGCAAACGGGAGCTTTGGGCCCATCGGCATCAGAAGGGGAACTACCATAATCGAACTGATGTGGTGTTCTTGATAGCGACGGATGGTTCCAGCAAGACTCTCGTCTTCCGAGAGGAGTTCAAAGTAGTCGGCAAAATCGGGCCCTTGTGAACGATAGCTCGCCTGGTCATTGATGTCTTCCACGAGAATCGCAAGCGGCCGTTTGTTGAGCAGACGCGTTTCCGGCGGCCGCTCTTTGTCCGCGTATTCGTAGATGCGGATTCCCGGGTACGTTTGCGCCAGTTCCTGTTCCATCTCGCGGAAGATCACGCTGTTGGTGATCTGCGGGCGGGTAACGTCGAGAGGAACATCCGATTTGGAGACTTGAAAGTTTGCCGCCACCACTTTGCTGTCGCCTGCCAGATAGCGGTCGTACGCCCTTTGCGCAGCGCCGATACGCGCTTCCACGGGATGATAAATGGCGGTTCCCGGCTCCACATCTTTCACCAGCTGAAAGTCCACCTCCACCTGCCGGCTTACGGTTGTGTAAAGTGTAAGGAGCGACTCTGCGGATACGGTGGGGCTGAACGACAGCTTGAAATCATCCCCTTCCCGCTCCAGATAGACCTGCGCCGGAGGATCGGTGTCCTTCACAAAGAACAAAGCAGTCTTGAGCTTGTCGCCCACCAAGTACATGACTTTGGCGCCTTCTCGAATTAGCTGCCATTCTCTCGTTGCCTGCACCTGCACCTGCATATTACCCTTTCGGCTTAGTTTAGACGTAAAAACAAGGGATTCGCCCGCACTTTTAGCGCACGAGCCGCCTAAATTCCACGCGGCGGTTCAATGCCCGCGATTTAGGGTCCTGGTCCGGCGTTACAATCCGGCGTCCAAACCCATATCCACGTACTAACATCCTGTCCGGGGCAATGCCCGCCGCCTTCAACGCGGACTGGACGGCCGCTGCCCGCTGTTCCGACAGCTTCTGGTTGTACTCAGCCGTTGCCGTGCCGTCCGTGTGTCCCTGGATTTCCACTTTCATGGCAGGGTCGGCCTTCATGATCCGCACCACTGCCTGAATCTTTGGTATTTCCTTGGCATCGAGCGCCGCGCTGTCCACCCCGAAATACACCTTTGTGTTATCAACGCACCGGGGATCGTCCCCGGGGCACGCGTCAGCAGCTCCGGCCGGACGCATCCGGATTACAATCTGTTTCAGGTCAGGTGTGGCCGTAAACGGACGCCGCTGCGGGACATAACCCGGCGCGGACGCGGAAAGTTCAAACTCCCACTTGTCCTCTGCTTTGATTGTGAAATGCGCATCGCGGTCGAGCATCACCGATTCCGGCGAACGACCGCGCATGGCCATTTCCACCCGTGTTCCCGGAAGCGACAGGCCTGTGCTGTCGTCGAGCACGATCCCCACAATGAGGCGGGTTTCACCCGGAATACTGACGTCTTCACCCGGTTTGACCGGGATCAGTACGATGCCGCGGCGGTCCACTTTCCCTGCGGGCACATTGCCTTTATAGTCGAGGAAGAATTCCTGCGGGTGAAAACCGGGGGCGCTCACAACCACACGATATTCGCGGCCGGAGTAGAGTCGCACTGCAAAGTTATTTCGCTCCGTGACGCCCGGGTCTTTCTCATACCGGTCCGATGTTTCCACACGCTGCCCGCTCTCGGCGTAAATGGTGATCGTTGCATCTACGCCCAGAGGACGACGGACGGATCCATCTTCAATCGATCCTGTAAAGAGCACTTCTACGGCGGATCTGAGGCGTTCCGGAACGGTGACGCGGTACAGGTCATATCCGCCTTTGGCGGCCAGATCATGCCGGTCGCTCGCAAACACAGCCCATATTCCATCCTGTGTTAGAGATAACGCTTCATCGTCCCGACTCGAATTG
>JACPZR010000615.1 GCA_016195395.1 Spirochaetia bacterium | reverse complement strand
GGCGCCAAGGCTGACCACTCGGGGCGGTGACGTTGAGGCCACGGGCCTGCGAGCGCCGTTCGGCACCCTGACTGCCGCGCAGATTCCTACTTCTTCCCCATCAGATCTTTGAGGCCATTCCAGTCCAATACACGCGGTTTTGTGCCGGGAACAACGTTGTACTTGTCAAAGTCCGTGACGCCTCCCTTTTCACGGAGCACGTCCTCATCAATCAAGGCCCGGCCGGTATATGTATTGGGATCCTGCTCTAGAATGACTTTGGCGGCGTCCGCCATGATATCGGCTTTGCGCCAGTCGGACGGTTTTCCCATGCCCCAGTTAAGCACTGCGAGCGACTCCACAAGAGTGCGAGGCCAGAGCGAATTCGCGGCCACGCCCGTTCCTTTGAGTTCCCCCCCAAGGCCGTGGGAAAGCAGCGTCATCCCGAACTTCGACGTCATGTAGGCGATTTTTCCCGCCGCCTCGTTTGTTTCCACGGGAGGACTCATGTTCAAAATGTGTCCCCATCGGTTCTTCTGCATATAAGGAATACAGAGCTGCGAAAGAAAGAACGGCGCTTTGAAGTTCACTTCCATTACGAGATCAAACCGCTTCTCCGGCGTGTTCTCAATCGGCTCAACCCAGATGGCGCCGGCATTGTTGATCAGGACATCGATGCGGCCGAACTCTTTGACCACTGACTCTACCAGCTTCTCCAATTCCGACAGGTGGCGAACGTTACATTTAACCCCGAATCCCCTTCCCCCCGCGCGGTTCACTTCATCCACAGTCTCCTGTATTGTTCCTGGAAGCTTGGGATTGGGCTGCGTGGTCTTTGCCGCGACGACGATCACTGCGCCCTCGCGCGCGAGTGTGAGCGCCGTGCATTTTCCAATCCCGCGGCTGGCTCCTGTAATGATGATGACCTTGTCTTTCAGAATTCCCATGGGACAAAACACAGCGGGCAGCGTTGAAAGGCGATCCTTTTTGGCTCTTATTGGCTTTCGAGAGGCAGTCGCGCGCAGGCTGCATCGCCCAGAAAGCAGCGTTCTCCCGTATTTTGCGGCGATCCCGCCCCTTTCCGACATTTTTTCACGCCTGAGGGAATTTTTTTCACAAGTTTTCCACATCGGTCCGATCAATGCTTTGTGGCGTAATATGCCCGGAGGCTATTACCGGTTGTTTAGGTTCATGGAGGACAAAAAATGATTATCAACCACAACATCAGTGCGATTTTCTCGCACAGGACTTTGAAGTTCCATAGCGACGATCAGGCTCGCGACATCGAGAAACTGTCGTCTGGAATGAGGATCAACCGCGCGGGCGACGATGCCGCCGGCCTTGCCGTATCTGAAAAGATGCGCACACAGATCAACGGTCTCAGACAAGCAGAACGGAACACGGAAGACGGTATCTCGTTCATTCAAACGACGGAAGGTTATCTGCAGGAAACGCAGAGCATCATCCAGCGGATCCGCGTTCTCGCCGTACAGGCAGCAAACGGTATCTATTCAGAAGAAGACCGCCAGCAGATTCAAGTGGAAGTCTCCGCCCTCGTGGACGAAATCGACCGCATTGCATCTCAGGCAGAATTCAACAAAATGAAAGTATTGACGGGATCCTTTGCCCGTCTCAATCCCTCCGCGTCCATGTGGTTCCATATGGGACCCAACATGCACCAGCGCGAGCGTGTGTTCATC
Source organism: Spirochaetia bacterium (assembly GCA_016195395.1). Next base: position 1,335 of record JACPZR010000615.1, on the reverse strand, counting down.
AATACGATGACCACGGCAGCGCTTGGACTGCGGAACCCCACTGTGCTGACGTTCATCTCGATCAGCACACCGGATAAGGCCAACTCTGTGATTGGTCTTGCGGACGAAGCCCTGCGGAAGATTTCCAAGCAGCGCGCGGACCTCGGCGCATACCAGAACCGTCTGGAACATGCAGCAAAGGGCCTCTTGAATGCTTACGAAAACATCCAGGCAGCAGAGTCCCGGATCCGTGATACGGACATGGCAGAGCAGATGTCGAGCTTCACACGCTACCAGATTTTGGTTCAGGCTGCAACAGCGATGGTTGCGCAGTCGAACATGAAGTCTCAAGCAGTGATGCAGCTCCTCCGATAACAGCCTCCCTCCGTGAACAGTGAGCCCGGGGACTGACCCGGGCTTCCCTTTTCCGTGAAAGATGTTTGACAGTGCCGTTCACTGAAAGGGACATCCCCTCACCCCGTGTTGATGAGAAACCCCGTAAGCCGCATTGCCACAGCCATTGTGGGCCCTCCCGAGCTGGGGAACCTTGAGCACCGTCTCTTTACCAGCCTCTGCCTTGGCGGAAGCCTGGTGGGCCTTGCTTCAGCGCTGGAGAACGCAGCCATAGGCGCCGGACCGCTGCTGATCGCCGCAACGTGGCTCCAATCTGGAATTCTTCTAACAGCGTACGTTCTATCCCGTTTTTTCGGCTTTTTTAGGGGCATCCTCTGGCCTGTTCAGTTCTTTTTCATCTCTCTGTTGGGATTTCAATTTTTCCAGAACGCCGGTTCCAGCGGGGGTGCGCAGTACTTCTTTTTGATCTGCGGCCTCATTGGAACGATCATCATGGAGGGATGGCAGCGTTATCTGATTGCCTTCGTGTATATTGCCTGTCTGAACGCAGTGCTGGCCGCGGAGTATCTCTACCCTTCCCTTCTTACACAATATCCTTCACGCGAAAGCCGTTACATCGACGTTGCCTTCAGCTACTCTGTCTGCCTTGTAATCAGCGGCGTGCTCACAGCCTTTCTTGCCGGCCACTACCGCGAAGTGCTCCGTCGTTTACAGCGCCACCGGGTGGAGTTTTTTGAAGATCTGCACCTGGCGCGCATCATTCAGGAAGAAGTCTTTGCTCACGACCCCCGTCTCTTGGACGGTCTCGACGCATCCATTACGTACAAACCGTCCTCTGAACTGAGCGGTGATCTCTACGAGTTGACGCGGTTGGACTCGGGAGTGCTGCGCATTCTGCTCGCGGACGTCAAAGGCCACGGAATCAACGCCGCCCTCTCCGCCATGCTTGCCAAGAGCGAGTGGCGGCACTCAGGTCACGAAACGCTCTCCTGTGCTCCGGCT
>JACPZR010000614.1 GCA_016195395.1 Spirochaetia bacterium | reverse complement strand
CCCCACGCTCTCGATCGCGGGCATTGATTCCAAGGTCAGCCGCCCGCGGCATACCGGTGACGTTGCGTCCCTCACGGCGGCCTTAAAGAAGAAGCTCAAGCGTATGCCGGGGTCCCACTACATGTTCTGGGCGCCCGATGCTGATGCGCCGGCCGTCGCGGAGTAGCGCGCACTGCGTTCTCCTTGCAGGCCCGCTGGTTATCCCAGAAACGCAGTCAACAAGTCGTATGACTTGGCGATAAAGTCATGCAGCTTCGCAGCGTCCATGCCGCCTCGCTCCAAAAGCGCCAGTTCGTATATCTGACGCGCTGCCCGCTCGGCCTTTCCCGGACCTTGACCGCCCACGATCGAAGGCCGCGAAATCGCCTGTATGAGCGGGCTTTTGGTGTTAATGAGCAGCGTGTGGTCCGCGGGAAAGTCTGCCATCTTCTGCGCCATCATCGCCGTCATCTCTGTGATGCGACGCATGTGTTCCGGCAGTAGAATCATCGCCGGAATATCGTCCGTCTTGAGCGACTCAACCCGGATGATGACTTTGGGATTGCCGACGGCCTTCTCAAACAGTGCCCGGACGTTTTCTTCCAGGCTCTTGTTGTCGGAATCAACGAGCTTGGACGCAGCGTCCTTGTCGAGGACGGAATCAAGCACCTCTGCATCCACACGCACAAAGCGGAAATCGGGCTTCTTGCTCTCCAAGAAATGCACAAAATGGGAATCGATCATGGTCCCCAGGAATAACGCTTCCACCCCCTGTTTTTCGAGGAGCTTCAGCGCGCCGGCCTGGCTTTTCAAATCCGAAGCATAGTAAACGCGGCCCTGGGTCTTGTCTTTGTTGGCATCGATGTATTCATCTAGCGTGCAGAACTTCTTTTCCTCCGGTCCCGCGCCCACTACGGCTTTTTCAAAGAGCAGAGCCGGGGCGCACTGTTCGTAAAATTTGTCGTCGTTCATCATGCCGAATTTCACGAACGGAGCAATCTCCGGCCAGATTTTACGGTACTCGTCGCCGTGCGACTTGTTCTCCTCGAGAAGGCGGTCCGCCACTTTCTTCACAATGTGGCCTGCGATCTTTTTGACTTCCGGCTCATTCTGGATGTACGACCGTGAAACGTTGAGCGGAAGATCCGGCATGTCGAGAACGCCCTGGAGCACCGTCAGGAATTTGGGGATCAGATCCTGCGCTTCATCCGTGACGAAGACTTGTTTACAGTATATCTTGACGTTACTCCGGTTCAGATCCAGCTCGTGCGCCAGCCGCGGGAAAAAGAGAATCCCCTGGAGTCGGAACGGATAGTCAACGTTCAGGTGGATGTAAAAGAGCGGGTCGCCCTGCATAGGGAAGAGCTCGCGATAGAAAGAAAAATAGTCCTCACGCTTGAGGGACGACGGCGGCTTGGCCCAAAGCGCGTCCTGTTTGTTGACCTGAAGGCCGGCCACGCGGACGGGCACAGGCATGAAGTCACAGTACTTCCGCGCAAGGTCCACCACTTCCCCGGATTCAAGCAGGTTGCGGGAATCATCGTCCAGGAAGAGCGTTACGGTAGTGCCCCGCTTTTCACGCGTGCCTTCTCCGATCTCGAACTCCTCGCTTCCGTCGCTCTTCCATAGAGCGGGCTTTGCGTCCGGCTGCCAGCTCCGCGATTCGATCTCCACGCGCTTGGCCACCATGAACGATGAATAGAAACCCAGACCAAAGTTGCCGATGATCCCGGATTTGGACCGGTCCAGATCCTCGTATTTCTTTACGAATTCTTCCGCGCCTGAAAAGGCAATCTGCGTTATGTATTTCTTGATCTCGTCGGCCGTCATGCCGATCCCGTTGTCTTCAAAGACGAGCGTCCCCGCGGCTTTGTCCACCTTGATGTCGACCGCGTAGTCCGCATCCTCGGCTTGATAGACCGTCTCCGTGAGCGCGGTCTTTTTCAACTTGGTAATGGCGTCGAAAGCGTTGGATACCAGCTCGCGGAGAAATATTTCTTTCTCCGAATAGAGCCACTTCTTAATGACCGGGAGAATGTTCTCTGTGTGAACTGAAAGACGACCTTTTTCCATACAGAGCCGGATTTTTGGCGAACGCCTCCGGGCTCAAGTCGAAATTGCGGGCAACTTTTGGATGGACAGTGCGGCCCCGGCAGCGCCCGCCCCAAATCGCTTCCAGCGCTGCGCGGGCAAAGGGCAAGCCTACTTCTTTTCGCAGGGACAGGCGTGGTTGCACTCGATCTTGATCTGGCGGCAGATGGCCACGCAGCTGTTTCTGACGGTTCCTTCCGCTGTGCACACCGTTCCGGAGGGCAGATCGAGACACTCGCCACAGAGGGCCGGAGCCTTTCCGGAGGGGCCCGGCTTCGTGCTGCACATGCCGGCTCCCGAAACGACCAGGGAAAGCGCCGCGCAGGAGAAGATCAGACGCAGGATTCTGACGCGCATACCGGCCTCCATACGATGAGATTTCGAGCCTCTACATCAAGGATGACAGATCGGGGCCCGATCTTATGATGAGGACCGTTCCGTGAGGTCAACGCGTTTTTGAAAAATATGCACCCGACGGCAGGCAAGAACCAATGAATCCGGGAACGTCATCCGATCAGCCCATGCAACTGGTCCAGAAACTCCTTGAGGCCGTGGCCGGGGAGCTGCCGGACACGGGCTTAGAGATCCGCCGCGCCGGGGAAAAGGTTGCCTCTGTGGGCATCATGGGAAGCCGCACATCGACCTTCCGCATGGACGACTATGAACTGGTGGTAGGCCGGGCGCCGGAAGAGATCGCCATCATCGACCGCGCCACTGTGGTGTCCGCCGGCACGTTGGTGAAAACGCTTCTTCCCAACATTGTGCGCGAACAGGGTAAACCCGGACGCATTTCCATGGCTGGACTCTTCCAGTCGCTTCTGCGTGTTCTGAAAGCGCTGGAAAGCAAATCCACATACCTGGACTACTACGAAAAGATTCTGCACCTGAACCAGCGCGTCCTCATGGCATCCGGCGAGCTGTCGGTTGTGCTGCAGATCATCATGGATCAGGCCAAGGAAGGTACAGGGGGAGAAGCAGCGTCGCTTCTGCTTGTAGACTCGCGCACGAATGAAATGTACTTCAACATCGTCTCCGGTGATAAAGGACACGATCTGCGGGAAATCCGCATCCCGGCCGGGCAGGGTATTGCGGGCAGCGTCGTCACCTCAGGGACGGCCGAGATCATTCCTGACATG
>JACPZR010000613.1 GCA_016195395.1 Spirochaetia bacterium | reverse complement strand
CAGTTGAGCATCATGATGTCGCCGGTGTCAAAGAAGCCGTCGTCATCAAACACAACGCGGTTGAGTTCAGGACGCTTGTAGTAGCCCATCAAAATTTGATGGCTCTTCACCCAGAGGTTGCCTTTCTTCCCCGGACCCGATTGCACGTTACCCTTGTCGTCTTTGATGCGGATTTCGTAGCCGGACAACGGAGTGCCCACGGTGCCGCGTGTGGGGCGGTCCTCGGGGCGCACAGATATAACGGCTGATGTTTCCGTCATCCCGTAACCTTCCAGAACCTTGATTCCTATGGCGGAGAAAAACCGGTCCACAACGCCCGGCAGCGCGGAGCCGCCGGAAACGGAAATTCTCAGGTGCCCTCCCACTGCGGCATGGATGGAAGAAAAGACCCGGCCCGCAAGAAACTTAGCCGGAGAAATCCCGATCAAAATCAAGAGAGCAAGGATGCGACGGGCTTCGTTCACACCAGGCAACGGCTTCTGAACCTGCGGGTCGCACCCGGTCAGGACGGCCTTCTGATCCGCCCAGATTTCCCCGACGCGAAGAAAGAAACCAAAGACTTTCTGTTTCGTCTCCGGCTCTTTTTTGATTTTGGCAATGATCCCGTTGTAGATGGATTCCCATATCCGCGGCACAGACGGAAATACGGTGGGGCGATGTTCGGCCAAGTCCTGGCGGAGAACGTTAATGTCAGAGACCGCAAAGTCCAATCCTACCTGCAGAACGCCGTATTCATTGGCGCGCTCAAAAGCATGCCACGGCGGCAGGAGACTTACGGCTCTGTCCTCCGGCACAAAACCCACGCGCTCGAGTACTTTATCCACTGCGTAGAGCCATCCCGTCTGGTTCAACATAACGCCTTTGGGCGACCCCGTGGTTCCGCTGGTGTAGATCAGGGTGGCGAGCTCGTTTGGGTCAACCGCCTGGAGTCGCTTCGTCATTGTGTCCGGCTTTGCAAGGAGTAGGGCGCGGCCGTTCTTCATCAATTCAGACACAGAACCTTTGCCGGAAGCCAGCGAGCCGTCATCGGCCTCGAGAACATACACATGCTTAAGGGAAGAAATCTTTTTTGAGAGCGACTTCAACCGCTTGCGGTCTCTCTCACGCTGAACGATTGCGTAACGGCTGCCGGAATGAGAAACGATATACGTTATGTCATCATTCGTGACGTCGGTCCCGCGCGGAACGCAGACGCCGCCGGCGCTGATAATCGAGAGGTCCGCAAGGATCCAGTTGGGAGACGCATCGCAGAGAAAAGTGACACGATCACCAATCTTTATGCCCTCATCAATGAGCCCGGCCGTCAGAGCATCCACCCGCTCTTTCAGCTCAGAGAATGTAATGCCTTCCAGCCCCTTTCCAGTGCGGCGGCGGAAGGATGTTTTGTCCGGGAAGCGGGCTGCGGTGTTCGCAAGCAGGTCATAGAAGCAGCGGGCTGTGCCAGTCATGCAAGCCTTTTGATGCGCGATGCAGGGAAAGCAACCACAATTTGCGTGACACGGAGGGCCCCGGGCGTGCGCCTATCGTGGTGAAGCCTTACAGAGACAACGTAGGAATCGTAGTTTTTAACAGCCGCGGCATGGTGTTGGTTGGAGAAAGGGTCCAATACCCCGGGATCTTCCAGTTTCCTCAGGGCGGGATGGATGCCGGAGAAACACCTCTCCAAGCAGCCGTCAGAGAGCTTTATGAAGAAACGAGCCTGGAGATGAGCGGAGCGCCGGCGGGGGAACTACCGGACTGGCTCCTGTACGACTTTCCTCAAGATATCCCCGCGCACCTGAAGAAGTACGCCGGACAACGTCAGAAGTGGTTTTTCTTTTTCTGGGACGGAGACACCGCAGACCTCAAGCTCGATCTGCACGAAAGAGAATTTACTTCAGTGAAGTGGTCAGACTTGGATGAGATCGCCGACAGTATTGTATCTTTTAAGAAGCCGGTGTATAACGTTGTTCGTTCAGAAGGGAAGCGTATTATCCAGGAGCATCTTGAGAAATTCCGCTGAATCGCGGATCAGGTATGTGCCGGTTCTTTCTTTGCCAGATGAATCTGGTTCATTCGAATCTGCGCCATCCTGCGCAGCTCTGTCATAACGTTTGCGTGGGGCGCAAGACCCGGGTCCATGCTCATCCGGCTTTCCATGGTTCGGAGCGTATCGCGTACGTATTTCAAATCCTCTTCCCGCGCGATTTTCTTGGACTTCATCAGGGCCTTGACAACATCGAACTCCATCTTGCGGAAGTGAATGCGAAGGAGGAACTGGACGCCAAAGCGGTCTACCGCCTCGCCCCATTTCCCGTCCTTGTTCATTTCCTGAATCTTTTTATATTCTCCGGAATCCACCGCCCGCTGGAAGGGCTGCAGCGGGGCGTCCGTAATTGCATCAGTAGGTTCTTCTTCTAAGAAAGAGACCGGGGGCTCCGCGGCCGTGACGCCGCCAAGCTTCCGCGCCAATACTTTCTCGCGCCAGGTGTCTGAGAACTCGTGGAACGCAGTGACCATGAGGTGCTCAAACTGCTGGAGCATGACCGCCAGGTTCAAAAGCCGTCCCATGGGAGTGTTGTTAAATTTCCGCGCATCTCCCACAAGCTCGCGGCAGATGACCAGCGCATGCTTTCGTTTGTAGAACTGATGCTCGTACGCCATCTCCAGTTCGCGGAAGCTTCTCTCTTTGGCGGCCGCGAGAATCGGAATTTCAGCGACAACGTAACCGTCAATTCCTGATATACCCATCTTCTCGTCGTTTTCCACGAGCTTGATGGCAAAAATGTAATGTGCATCCGTCAGCGCTTGAAGATAGCTGCGGATGTTTTCTTCTGTTTCGCTGATGCTGTAGAGGCTCTTGCGGTAAATCGTATCCGACGTGGGGATGGAGCCTTCGCCTTCCGTCTCGTTGGCTTCGCGAATCTTATCTACAATTTGTGTGAGAACCGGATTCAAATGCGCGCGCCCCTTGTAAGGTTAGACGCTGCAAAACCCAAAATGATGACATTTGATGGAAAAAAAGGCAGTCCACTTTAGGACTAGTTCTTAAGAGATTTTGCCCTGTGCCTTAAACACGCGCAGAAGTCCCTGCAGGTCTTCCGGGGTGTCCACGCCGGGAAGAGATCCCTCAACCAAGTGAACGCCCATGGTGCAGTCGTTCTCAAGGACACGAAGCTGCTCCAAAGATTCGGTGGCCTCGAGTCCGGAATACGGAAGTGTGTTGAAGCGCATCAAGAAATCCCGTTGGTAGGCGTAAATCCCAAGGTGGAGGTAGATGGTCTGTCCGGCCTTGTTGCGCGGAAAGGGGATGAGAGAACGCGAAAAATACAGCGCCCGGTTCTTTCGGCTGAGCACCACTTTGACGCGGTTGGGAACCAATGGATCTTCATCGTCCTTGAACGGACGGGCAGCGGTGGTCACTTCCCATTCGGGGTGCTCCAACTTCAACTGCACCACGCCGCTAACAAGTTCAGGTTCTATGCCGGGCTCGTCCCCCTGGATATTCACGAGGGTGTCATAGTCTTTATAATGCTGAGCGACTTCCGCCAGGCGGTCCGTGCCTGTTTTGTGCTTCTCCGATGTCATCACCACTTCGCCGCCAAACGAAGCGACGGCTTCCCTGACACGCTCATCGTCCGTTCCGACAACGAGCCGGTCCACCTCTGGGCATTTTGAAGCAGCCTCATACACCCATTGCACCATGGGCTTGTTTCCGATCTTGGCCAAAACCTTGCCGGGAAATCGCGTGGAACCGTATCGGGCGGGGATAACCCCCAGAACGCCTGCCATGGGGACATCGTTTTGGCCGCCCCGGCCCTGTCAAATAGGATGGGGTGTGCCACAGAACGCCCCCAATCGGCTGTTTGAGGAGGACTGACGGTCTGCCGGATGGTATGGCGTCGGGAACTTGCCGCCGGTCCGCGGGTTTTCACCGCCATAGACCAGGCTAGCCTGCTCCGTTTCTGCTTGCCGTGATGGACAACAGGAGACGGGTGACGTCATGCCGTACAACGTCTCGCATAACGTTACTCTGAATATCATCGAGATAACGCTTTGGGGAGAAATCAGCGTAGATCATGTGACAGGCATGGTGAAGGCGTATCAAGAGCTGTCCACCGAGCATGGCACGGAACGCGTTTTGTCCGACCACAGCGGCGTTACGGCAACGGCAAGCCGCGGGGAATTCTTTGAAGTCCACAAAGCGTACGACTCAGCGGGCCTGGGACGCCGCTTGAAAGTATCCTTGGTAATGCCGGCATCCAGCGAGATCCGTGAGACCCTGAAGTTCTACGAGACTGTGATGACAAATCGAGGGTACAAATACCAAGCCTTTGCGGAGCGTGAACAGGCGCTCTCCTGGCTTCTGGCACCCTAGAGCGGGCTTGGCCCGGCTTTCCAAAATAATTGCTGTCTTGACCCCGCACCCTCTGCATATCGCCTGGTAGCATTGCGGGTCTCCTCATGATCGAAGTCACTCCATCCATATCGCTGAACGAAAAAGAGCTGGAATACCAATTCATCCGCGCGTCCGGACCCGGCGGGCAGAATGTGAACAAAACATCTACGGCCGTGCAGCTGCGTTTCAATGTTTACCGGTCGGCTTCCCTCCCTCCCGATGTGCGCACAAGACTCATCCGCTTGTGCGGGCGCCGGCTGACAAACGAAGGAGAGATGGTGATCGAGGCCCGGCGCCAGCGTTCACAGGAGCAGAACCGCAAGGATGCCCTAGAGCGACTTGTGGAGTTGATCCGCAGGGCCGCTCATAGGCCTAAAATCCGGCGCAAAACGAAGCCCACCCGCGCTGCAAAAGAGAAGCGCATCAAGACAAAGCAGATCCGCGGCACCACAAAGCAGCGGCGCCGCGCTGCGTTCGGCGCGGACGACTAACGGCGCCCTTTTGGTTTTGCGTCGGCCTTAAACGTTATCTTCTTTTCAACGCAGGGTCAGGAAGTCCCGCTTCTGCAAAACCTCTGCTTCGGAGCCTGCAGCTGTCGCAGGTTCCGCACGGAGCGCCATCAGGACCGGGATCGTAGCAGCTGGAAGTGCGCGCAAAATCAACGCCCAGACGGGCGCCTTCCCTGACAATTTCGGCCTTGCTCATCTTGATGAGCGGAGTATGGACCTGAAAGCGCTTTCCCGTCACGCCGGCTTTTGTCCCGAGCGCCGCCATGGTTTCAAACGCGGAGAAAAATTCGGGCCGACAATCAGGGTAGCCGGAGTAATCCAAAACGTTGGCTCCAATAAATACATCTGTGATGCCGCGCGATTCACCATAGGCCAGAGTGTGTACAAGAAAGAGCGCGTTACGGGCCGGCACGTACGTTATGGGAATCGTGTCATGGTGGTCCAGCGGCTGGTTCTTGGGCACATCGATCTGTGAGCCCACAAGCGCCGTCCCTTGGAAGAGCAAGGGGTCGAGTTTCAAGATCACATGGCTTGCGCAGCCGGCGGCCGCTGCAGTCTCGCGGGCCATCTCCAGCTCAAAACTGTGACGCTGACCGTAGTCAAACGACAGGGCATGCATACCGAAACCCTGCGCGCGCGCCATGTAGAGAGCCACAGCGGAATCCAAGCCTCCGGAGAGGAGAACCATGGCCTCCCTGTCAGCCACGGTAGGTGCAGCGCGCCGTGCAGGTTTCATGGACTACGATTTCAGAAAGAATAGGAAAGTGCGGTTTGATTTTTCTCCACAGCCACATCGCAATCTCTTCGCTCGTGGGATTCTCCAAACCGTCGACGTTATTCAGGTAGTTGTGATCCAGGAAATCTTCAAGAAGCGGCTTCACTACGGCGCTGATCTCTCCAAAGTCCGCCAAAAAACCCGTGTGAGGGTCCGCATCCCCGGTCAATTTCACTTCAAATCGGAACGAGTGCCCGTGCAGGCGTCCGCACTTGTGACCTGCCGCCAGATTGGGAAGGAGATGCGCCGCCTCAAAGCGGTACTCTTTTACGATTTCCACCGTGCGCGACAAACCACCGGGTGCTGCATCCCCGGCGCTCCGCTTTTCCGGACTTTCAAGCCTCGCATTCATGTGCAAACTGGTCAGACCCCTTTGGCTGTGGCGCCCCAGATCACCTTGTGCATCTGAATCTGCATCCGCACAGGCAGGGCCGTCTCAATCACCCAGGAAGCAAGCGCGTCAAACGCCACACTGCCCCATACGGGCGAGAGCAAAACACCACACTTCTCCGTCAACCCGTACTGTCGTATCCAATCGACGGCTTCTTCAAAATCGCTCCGGTTTTGAATCACAAACTTGATTTCATCGCCGGCCTTAAGATATGGCAGGTTTTCTTCAAATGAATGATCCGATTCACCGGAGCCCTTGAGCTTGATGTCCATGACGATATGAATCGATTCCGGCAGCCCCGACAGACTCTTGTGCCCGCCTGTCTCAAGAAGCACTTCAATTCCTTTGGCCGCGAGTCGCACTGCAAGATTTGACACTGCGTCCCTCCAGAGCAGAGGCTCACCTCCGGTGATCTGCACCAGACGCATGTGGGGAGGGATACGTTCTATGATTTCATCGATGGATTGCCACGTGCCCGACGTGGCGGTGAGCGCATCCGGCGTGTCGCACCAGACGCATCGCAAATCACAGCCCGCCGTGCGGATAAAGAAACAGGGGAGGCCCATGTGTGAACCTTCCCCTTGAAGCGACGTGTACATTTCCACAACGCGTAGTTTTTGTCCAGAGTCCACGTTCATAAGCAGTTTCTATTCGCCGTTTTCCTTGAAAGGCAGTGAGGTCCCGGTTTTGCGCAACGTCTGCGCCGCATTGCGCTTCCATTGCCGCGTGGCTGGATAACGCATGCCCATGCCCTCCGCATCCGTTTTCTTTCTGGTTCCTGCAGGCATAATACTGTGGGAAGCCCTTTCCGTCGCTTTGAAAATACGACGCGCTTCCACGCGCCTCCTGGGATTTCCCGCGCCGCCCCAAAATCCCACAAAACTACAAGAATGGGCGGAAGAGGTTCTGAAGATTCTCCCGGGAAAGCGGTGCGCTGTGTTTCAAATACAGGGGCCTACAGTGCGCCTGCTCTGTTGGCGCGGGGACATCACGGGAGAGGAGATTCATGGGACGGGACTCACAGAGCCTCTCCAAGTGACAGAGACCGGAACTCCATGCCCGTCATCGCGGCGTTTCTACAGGGTGCGTCGGGCGGATTTAGGCGTGGCATTTGAAACGAACCTGCCCGTGCCAATTTCCGTTTTGAAGCGACTGGGGCGGCGCCTCTCCGCCCCTCGGCCTGAAGCGACCCGGCCCGTGCCGCTGCAATGTGAGTCCGGCCCGCGGCCGCATGATCCCCCTGACGCCGACGCGGGCGCCTTGCAGAACGCCCGGTCGCATCGCATTGCGCACGACATGCGCGTGCCGCTCGCAGCGCTCGCAGCCTCACGCGAAGCCCTCCAGTCGCTTGAGCCGGGAGGCGCCACCGCGGGAATTCTCCAACGCATGGGCCGCCAGATTGCCCTGTTAGAGGCCATGACACACGATGTCGTACGCGCGGAAGTGGGAAAAAGCCCCGCCCTTTCAGGCGACCCAACGGCCGACGTGCCGGACGCCATCATGTCAATTATTGACATGATCGGGGACGCGGCCGATCAGAAGAAGGTGGCGATCAGAGTACGCACCCCCCGGAGCGCCCGCGCGCGCATTCATCCGGCACACTTGGAACGCATCCTGTACAACCTTGCGGGTAACGCTCTCCGCCACACTCCATCCCAAGGTCGCATAGTATTCCGCGTGCACGGAGACCAGAACCACTGGCGCGTCAGTGTCATGGATACGGGGCCCGGCCTGCCCTTTCCACCGGACGTTTTCTTTCTAATGGCTTCACAGAACCTCGGAAGAAGCGGCGGAGGATTTGGGATTGGTTTGGTTTCTGCCAGGGCGCTGGCACATGAGTGCGGCGGTGAAATACTGACGCGGCCCGCCAAAAAGGGCGCTCATTTTCTGCTTGTACTCCCGGCGGTATCTGAGCCGCCTGTCCCGGCGCATGATACTCCTCAAGAACACAACGGGACGACGGTCCGGACGCTATGTCCGCTATGAGTACGGCGAGGACCTCTTTGGACGCTATTACATTGACGTAGTGCGCGGACGGAAGCATCGCGCGCGAATGATCCGGAGCCTGCTGTTTGAATCTCCGCGTGATTTCGTGTGCGCGCTGGATCTTGAACTCTATCGCAATGAGTCGCTCGACTATGTGCACGAGGCTTACGCCTGAAGCTTGGGCCGGAAAGCCTGCGACTGAATCCCCGGGCGCCGGCGCCTGATCAGTCCTTTTTCTCCACCTGCACCTGAAGCCGGCCCTTCTCCAACAGCACTTCCAAGCGCTCTCCCGGCTGGACCAAAAGCGAGTCGCGTATGACTTCTCCCGCAGCGTTTCTCACGATCGCGTAGCCCCGCTTCAGGGTTGCCAGCGGACTGAAATTTGCCAGCCGCTCTGACGCAATCTCGAATTGTTTCTGAAATCCGGACAAAAGGTTCTTGTAGTGCGCGCTCAATGCATCGCTTGAGCGAAGCTGCGCGGACTTGTCTTTGAGGACAACGCGCGCCGCCTGCCGAAAGGCCTTGGCCGCGTCGTCCACAAACTGGGCGCGTTCATCGAGCAGGATGGAGCGCGGAGAGAGAAAGACGCGGGCCCGCAGAAGCGCCCGGAGCCGGTCGCGGTCAGACCGGTACCGGGTTTGCAGGCTCGATTTCAACCGGAACGCACAACGGTCGATCTTCTCCTCAATCTCCGACAGCACCGGGACGGCGCGCTGCGCTGCGGCGCTGGGAGTGGCTGCAAAGGCATCCGCCGCAAAGTCGGAAAGAACCGAGTCAACTTCATGCCCCACCGCCGATATGATGGGAAGCCTGGATGCGGCAAAGGCACGGACCACGGACTCTTCATTGAAAGCCATTAGATCCTCGAAAGACCCGCCTCCACGGCCCGCTATGATGACATCCACGCCGTGTGCCGGATCGTTGAGAAGCTGAATGGCCGCAATGATGGATGAAGGCGCATCCGGCCCCTGCACCACGCACGGAGCCAGGAGAATGTTGATGTGCGGGAAGCGCGTGCGCGCCACGTGGATGATATCCTGCACAGCCGCCCCGTCCGGCGCCGTGGCAACGCCGATAGTCACCGGAAGAACGGGAAGCGGCTTCTTTTTTGACGGGTCAAACAAGCCCTCCGCGTGCAGCGCTTTCTTCAGGCGTTCCACGCGCAGGCGCAGCTCGCCGGCGCCGGCAAGCGTTATCTCCTGCACATTGAGCTGATACTGGCTCCGCGCCCCGTACGACGTAACGCTTACGCGCGCGAGAATCTTCAT
>JACPZR010000596.1 GCA_016195395.1 Spirochaetia bacterium | reverse complement strand
TGAGGCGTTATCTGTCGTACCTGGCAGGACGCGGCGACTCGCGCATTTTTGATAAAACTTCTGTTACCGTGGAAGAAGACAGGCTGAAAGGCGTTGAGTTGATCTTTGCGGTGAACAAAGGCCGGCGCATCTTCAACTTTGAGTATTCTCTGGCTACGCTGGTGGCGATCATGAGCACGGCCACGATCTTAAACAATCACAACATTCCATTTGGCGTGTGCGGCTACTCGGATCTTACCAATCAGAAAAAAGCGATCGACCTGACTTGGTTTAAGCGCTTGGAAGAATCCTACGAAGGAAGCGCGGAGGAGACGCTCTTCTACGGCCTTTCGCGGGATTGGCACGGCGATACGGTGCCGGAACACCAGATCCTCGATTCCATCACGGATTCCTTCAGCCCTGAAGCGCGGACCCGGCTTGTGATCATGGTGTCCGATTTCCGCGGCGCGCGCGCCAAGGTAGACATGGCGCGCGATCTGGGATCGGCAGAAACGCGGGATTTGAAGCTCGCCGCGGAACGCCTTGGAAAAAACAACGTTATTCTCGGCGTGGGTGTAGGTGTCCGCGCGCTCGCCGAGCACATCTTCCACGATGCGCTGCAAGTGGGCGGCGAAAACTTTGCAAATCTCCCGTCGCTTCTGGCCGGCCGCCTGACTGACATCATCCACCAACACCACACTCCCGGATCTTTGTAAACGCGCCCATGCCCGCAAAAAAGAAAAAGGTCCAGAAGACAGCGGCACGGCCGTCTACAAAGAACGCCGTGAGCGCATCGCCTCCCGCCAAAGCGCGCCTGCCTGTCCGGAGCGCAAATCGGAGAGCGGCGACCTCTGTCAAAATGCCTTACATACATCCAAGTGCCGTTGTAATGGGACTCGTGGAAATAGGCGAGGACGTCTCGATCTGGCCGGGTGCTGTGATCCGCGGCGACACAAACACAATCCGCATAGGCAGAGGCGTGAACATACAGGACAACTGTACGCTGCATGTGGATTCACAGCGGGGTCTTGTGGTCGGGGACTATTCACTGATCGGGCATAACGTTATGCTCCACAGCTGCACGATCGGCCGGGCATGTCTTGTGGGCATAGGCAGTATTGTGTTGGAAGGGGCCGTCATAGGCGACGGCGCCATGATTACCGCCGGCTGCATGATCAGGGGCGGCAAGAAGATCCCGCCGATGGCTCTCGTTGTGCAGCGTGACGGAGAATTGATCATTCATCCGGGAAAGGCCCGGCCCGTGAGTACGGTTGCGGGGTCAGTGGGCTACATTGAACACGCGAAGCGCGCACAGAAAAACATTTGGGGCCCGGAACCCGCGGAATTTGAAGCAGCCTGTATCAAGCAGGCGGAAGAGATTCTGCGTGAGATGAATTTGTCGCAGGGAAGTGGTCCCTCGATTTCGCCGTAGAGCGACTCTAGACGGCTGGATACTTGCGGTTGAATTCTTCAGGTGTCAGGATGCGGAAGAAGTTGTCCAGTTTGGCCAGCTTGAAGACGTTGAGAATCATGGGTTTCATGCCGAAGAGAATCATCTCACCGCCGTAGTTTTTCACGACGTTCAATGCTTTGATGATGGAGCCGATGGCGGAGCTGTCAATGTACTGCACGTCATTGAGGTCAAGGGCCACGTTCTGCGGCTTATCTTTTATGAGCCCGTTGAAGTTTGACTCAAAATTCTGGGCCTGCTCAATGTCGAACTTACCGGAAAGCTCAATGACTATGGCCCCCGATCGTGTACTTTTTTTTATTTCCACCGGGACAGGGATGACTCGACGGCCCGGACCGTCAAGAAAACCTTGCATCCTGACAATCCCAGGGCGCGGTGCACAAAGGCGGAGCGGGGCTCTATGACCCAGAAAGCAAAGCAGATTGAACCGATTGAGAAGGCCATCGACGAAATCCGCCGGGGAAGAATGATCATCCTCGTGGATTCCGAGGACCGCGAAAACGAAGGGGACCTTGTGGTAGCTGCGGAAGCCGCAGACGCCAAAGCGATCAACTTCATGGCCGTTCACGGGCGCGGCCTCATCTGCGCCCCCCTTACGGAAGATAGAATCTTTGCCTTGGACCTGCGCCCCATGGTGCGGGAAAATACCGAGAAAAATCGCACTGCGTTTACTGTATCAGTGGACGCCGCCTCCGGAATCACAACGGGAATTTCCGCAATGGACCGGGCACGGACGATCCAGACACTTGTGGATCCCACAACACGTCCGGAGGATTTGGTGCGTCCGGGACACGTCTTTCCACTCCAGGCTGTGCGAGGCGGTGTGCTCCGACGCGCCGGTCACACAGAGGCCTCGATTGATTTGGTGCGACTGGCCGGCCTGAAACCCGGCGCCGTGATCTGCGAAATCATGAATGAAGACGGCTCTATGGCGCGCCTCCCTGATCTACTTCTGTTTGCGGAACATCACGACATCAACATCTACACCATTGAAGACTTGATCCGGTATCGTCGTCGGCACGATTCGTTGATCCGCAAAGAGGCGGAGTCGAACCTGCCGTCAGAGCACGGGAGCTTCCGCATCATGGCGTTTTCAACGTCAGTAGACGAGAAGGTTCACGTGGCGCTGGTTCACGGGGACGTCCGCGGTAAGAAGGATGTATGCGTGCGTGTGCACAGTGAATGTCTGACGGGTGACGTTTTTCATTCCGCCCGGTGCGACTGCGGCGAACAGCTCCACAAAGCCCTCGATGTGATCAGCAGTCAGGAATGCGGTGTTCTGTTATATATGCGTCAGGAAGGCCGCGGCATCGGGCTCGTGAACAAGATCCGCGCCTACGAGCTTCAGGACAGGGGCATGGATACCGTGGAAGCCAATCAGGAGCTGGGCTTTGAGCCGGACCTGCGCGACTACGGAATTGGCGCCCAGATCCTTTCCAGTCTGGGGTTGACAACGATACGTCTCTTGACGAACAATCCCCGCAAGGTCGTGGGTCTTGAGGGACACGGTCTGACGATTACAGACAGGATGCCGCTCCCTGTGGAGCCGGGCCAGGACAATCTCAAATACCTGAAGACCAAGAAAGCCAGGCTGGGTCACTTTCTGGACCTGTAGTATGTCAGCCGCTGGTGTCGTTTTCAACGGGAAGAACTTGGACTTCGATGCCGATGGTGCGTATAACGCCGGCCACGCGGTCAGCCTCCAATTTGGGAAGTCGGGCCACCTCGGCGCGCCCGTTGTTGTCCACTGCCAGGGCGATCTTGTACGCATGTTCCACATCCACCTCCAAAGCCTCGATACAAATGCGCATCACCTGGTCGTAGGTGTTCCAGTCGTTGTCGATGATGATAACTCGGTAGATGCCTCCGGGCGGCTGGCTCTGCTCCGCCAAAGCGTTTCCCAGTCCCCGGTCGGGATTCTCAAGGAACGGGCGTGTGTTGTGTTCAGCGGACAGCATGCGGTCAGAGATTTCCTCATATCAGAAAAGCGGACAAGCGCTCAAGGATTTTCCTATGAATCGTGAATCAGTGGGAAGGTTCGTCAAAGAGAACCGGATGACGATTCTCCTGCTCGTTTCGCTGGTTGCCCTCCTTGTATATCGACATTCCGAGCATTTGGAGAAAGACAGCCCCCTCCTTGGACAGAAGGCCCAGGTGTTTGACGCTGTGGGGCTCGTGGATGGCGTTCAGGTCTTCAAAGAAGGCCAGTCGCCTGTCACGCTCTTGTCGTTCTGGGCCACATGGTGTCTGCCCTGCCGCGCCGAGATTCCTATGCTGACATCGCTCC
>JACPZR010000618.1 GCA_016195395.1 Spirochaetia bacterium | reverse complement strand
GTGCGTTATCGTGTCTGGTTCAAGGACGCATCGGATTTGGAAAAGATTGTGCTGGGGAAAGCGAACGTTTATTGGAGAGACGGGCGGATGAACATCAACCGCTCGCTTTCAACGGGGAAGCCGCTCCCGGACAAGCCGGGGTTTCTCGCGCGCCGTGTACACGCGGCAACGCTTAAGTCGCTCGTGAAGCGGCGGATGAGTTTCATGATTCTCGTCCCGTGGTACTATGAGCTCCAGACAACGCGCGGCGGCTTTGTGCGGCCGGCCGAACAGCTGGGTTCGTACTTTCAGGTGCCGCTTGAATCCACAATGAACGCCGGCGGGCCGATCACATGGACCGTCGAAATCAAACCAAACCCAAAGCCCGAGTCCGGTCCAAAAAAGTCCGGAGAGAAGTAAGGTCGTCCGCTGTCAGCTGGTAATGAAGTGTCTTTGTCAGATAGTCGTACGCATTGGGAAATTCTGATCCTTCCGCAATCTTCTTAACGTCAGAGAGCCCCTTCGCGAGTGACGTCTCAAAGAACTCGTCGGGCACCGGATGCGCCTTGGGATACGCCCACAGGGCAAACACAAACGGCAGACCCTCGATTTTTCTCCACCAGTGAGCCAGGTCTTGCACCACAAACTGCGCGGCGGCAGGGGAGCGCGCAAATCGAAGGGCGTTGTCGCCAATGAGCATCCCCCCTTGGTCGGCAGCTACCAGGTCCACCAAGCGCTCCGGCGGGGCTTCTTCAACGGGGATACGACGTTTGTATTCTGCGTGCAACAGAACCTGCACGAGCGCCGTTGACGAACGTGAACTGGCGTCTACCAGCACTTTCGACGGGCCGGTTTGTGATATGGCCTTCCGGCTGAAGTACAGGATAGACTGCACCGCGTCGGCGGCGGCCACTCCTACCTTCGTGCACCAGGCAAACGAGTCGGAATGGCGGAGGCATTCAACGGAACTGATGAGGGCGGTGTCCAACTGGCCCTGAAAAAGGGCGGCAGCAAGCCGTGCCGGCGTGTCCTCCACGAGGGTAAACCCCTTTTCCTCCGCTTGGAGCCGGAAGCCCCAGTCGAGGGGGCGGGCATTGAGAGCACTCACCAAGCCAATCCGCATGGCCCATGCTCGGATAAGCGCTTCCGGAGGCCAGAGGAAATTCCGATAGGACTCATAGGCGGACATTGGGTGATGAATCGTGGGCGGCTGATTTTGGGAATGGGGTTGGGCTCGGCGCTCTTCTGGAGCCTGTCCGTCTACGGGCAGGACGGGACCGCCGGCAAGGGCTTTGAATTTCCGTGGGGGGCCGGATACGGATCGGTCCGGCCCACCGTCTCCGGTGTCATTGAGGATAAAGAGGGCGACACGCTTCGTTTTCGCCGGGGCGATGTTGAGTATGTCTACTACTTCAACCGTCCCCTGAAGATTCGAAATGTCGAAGTGGAAGAGCATACGCAGGAAGGGAAGAAGGTCTTTGTCTATAAGAAGACGGAGTTGGAGCCCGCCTTTGACGCCGGCGTGGCGCGCCTCTTCTCTGTGAGCATCAACCTCCCGTATATTCCATTTTCAGGGGAGCTTCCACCGGACCTCATCAAACTCTTTGGAAAACCGGGAAACGTCACGGGCGACTCCATTGATATGGAAAATCTCTCCGTTTACGTGCGCATACATTTGGAGACGTACCGCGGAAAACGTTATCTAAAACGCTTTGTCTTCACGTCCAAGGAAGAGGCGGGCCGCATGAATCTTGAGCGGGCGCGTCTCAAGCAGGACGAGGCCCAGGCAGTAAAAGAGGCTATCGAACGGGCTAACAACCCGGTTAAGCCGGGAGCTGGGAAAGAGGAAAGGTCTCCTGAACGTCTCTCTTTGCCCGGGATTCCCGGCGGTTTGGAAGCCCAGCTGATCGGCCCGGCCGGCGGTCAGTGACCGATGTCATACGGCGCGCGTCTTTTTTATAAGGATTTTAGTTGAAAATTGCCCCGGAGGCCGTTTTCTTGGATTGGCCATAAATGCGGATTTTCTTTTCCAGTTTAATTCTACTTTCAGCGGTTCTTGCGGCGTGCCAGTCAGATCCTGTGGTCTCGCGCGGCGAGGAAACGGTGGTCTTTCGGGACCCGGACGGGCGGTTTGAGTTTTCTGTGCTCCGCGCGTTGACGCAGCAGAAGGTAGACGTGCCCGGCGGCCGCACTTACGAATTTCTTGAGAAGAATGATCAGAACGACATCATCGCCGTGGTGCGTGTGACCGTCAGCAAGCAGGATGACAAGAAGAAGAAAGTCGGCATTTTTGATCAGGCCTACGAAGACAAGTTCCGTGACGGATGCCGGTGCTCCGTGCTCAAGATGGGCATTGTTTTGTTCCAAGAGAATCAGGCCCGCGAATTCCAGTTTTCCTTCACAGCAAACGGTGAATGGAACGGCTTCCAGCGGCATGTGGAGCGCGGCGGCCGCATTTACGTACTCGAAGCCTCCGGGCCCGCCGCGCGTCTGCCGCGGATCAAGGCTTTGTATGACAGTACGCTCGCTTCTTTCCGATTCCTTCCCCGCGCCGATGAATCCACCTAGCACATACGTCAGGGAGTTTTCGCTCAAAGACCACTGCTATCGCGTGCGCGTGTATGCGCCCAGTCAATCCACGACCTCTGATGTCAATGGCGGGATGCACGTTCATTTTGCCGGGGGCGGTACAGTGTCCGCTGCCTGGATGACGCTGTCAGACGCCTCACTTCGCATATACCTTGTCGTTGGGGACATCGACCTCCCGGATCAGGCCTTGCGGGCTTTCTTGGACCAGGGCACACCTGCAGTGGTCACCAGTGAACTGGAACGGGCGGGCCGCGAGGCCCAGACAAGTTTCAGGGCTGCGCTTGTGGAAATCGGAACCACGGAAGAGGACATGCTTGTGCAGGTCTCGACGGCAGGCCTCCCGCCGCTTGCCCTTGTCACAGGCGGGGACTTCACTCTGCCCATTCGCTCAGGGGTGCCCGCTGGTGTGGTGCCGGACCGGCGTATTTTTCCACAATCAATGGAATGGAACGTGGGCGATGCCCTGATTCTTTATACGGACTATTCCGGCCCTGAGGGCGCGCTCCAGCTCCGTGAATTTCACGATCGGATCAAGACGGGCGATGTCCCGGTTCCCCTGCGCGGGATTGCTCTGTCTGTCGAATTTGTGTCCTGAGACCGTCGGCGGCAAATTGTCGCAGCGCTGCCATGCGTAAAAACATAGTTGCTGCGCTGCCCCGCGCTTCTAGAACGACTCCATGTGGGTTGGACTGATTGTTTCCGTCCTCTTGGGCGCGTTTGGACAGATACTCATGAAAGAGGGTATGAAAGCCGCGGGGCCTGTCCCTCTGCAGAGCGGTCCCGTCATACTGTTTCAATACTTTGTGGGGGCCGTGTTCTCCATTCAATTGATCGGCGCGGCGCTCTGTTACGGCATCAGCTTTGTGCTCTGGCTGGGCGTATTGTCGGTCGCGGACCTGAGTCTTGCGCGCCCGATCATGTCCGTGGGTTACGTTTTGACGTTGGCCTATGGATTCTACGCAGGTGAAAGCATCACTCCCGGGCGGATCATCGGCACGGTGCTCGTTGTCATTGGCATTGCCTTTATTGCGCGGAGCGCGGTGGATCACGGATGAAAGCGGCAGTACTCTATTCGGGCGACAGACAGGTTAGAATCGAGGATGTCCCGCGCCCCACGCCGGGTCCGGGGGAAGTGCGTGTGCGCGTGCGCGCCTGCGGTGTATGCGGGTCTGACGTGCATCTTGTGCGCCACGGAACGCTGCCCGCTAAATCGTATCCGGTGATCCCCGGCCATGAATCAGCCGGGGAAGTGCAGGAAAACGGTCCGGGGGCGTCTCTCTTTCAAAAGGGCGACCGTGTGGTGGTCAATGCCGGCACGTGCTGCGGAACCTGCCCCATGTGCCAGAAGGGCCGGGACAATTTCTGCGACCAAGTGGGAGTGCTGGGCTTTGACAGAAACGGCGCTTTTGCGGAAGAGATTGTTATACCTGAACGTTATTTGACGCTTCTGCCCGCCTCCATCCCTTTTGAGCGCGGGGCCATTCTTGCCGACGCGGTGAGCACGCCCTATCATGCGCTGCGTTATATGGGCATGATGGAACCGGGTGAGCAGGTGGCTGTATTTGGTTGCGGCGGCCTCGGCATTCATGCGGTGCTTCTGGCCAAGGCTCTGGGAGCCGGGAAAGTCTATGCTTTGGACGTTCATGAAGGAGCGTTGGAAAACGCCCGAAAAGCGGGCGCGGATGTTCTTGTTCCCATGGCCGGCGTGAAGAGTGCAGGGAAGCGTTTGAAAGAGATCAGCGGAGGCGTGGACCTGGTATTGGATTTTTCAGGATATTACCGCGGCGTGGAGACAATGTTTCGTGCGCTGAACACAGGCGGCCGCCTTGTGCTTGTGGGCATAGGCCGCGGCGGGATTGAACTGGCCATTGCGCCTCTCATGATCTATAAGCAACTGTCTATGCGGGGCTCTTACGGAAGCGACCGGAGAGCGGTCCCTGAATTGATACAACTTGTGGCAGACGGGCGCCTAGATTTATCAGGGTCTATATCCGGCGTGCACAAGCTGGAAGAATTGAACGATTGCCTGTCAAACCTTGATACTAGGCACGGCAACCCCATCCGTTACATCATTGAACCGTAAGAGGCGCCGCCCGTCCTGATATTGTATCTGATTCGCTTATTTGCGCATGCGGTCGAGTACTTCATCAATGTTGACTTTGTACTTTTCGAACAGCGTATTGCGCGTGAGCTCGTAGCGGATCAGCGTAATGTTGAAATTGATCTTTGCCTGAGTCAGGGCCTGCTGCGCCTGTACCAGGGAATCGAGGGCATTCTTGACAGCAACCGCCTGAAAGCGGCCCTGGCGGTAACGGACCAACAGTCCTCCATAGAATGCCAGCGTCTGCTGTTCCGCGTCTTTGGCACGTTTCAGGGCTTCGTGGGCAGTCTTAATGCGGTCAATCCCGTCCCGGATTTCATCCGCCACCTGCCGTCGGATCTGCTCTTCCTGGATGGCCAGCTGGCGCATGGCGAACTTGGCGTTCCGGGCATCCACCTTGGCGCCCTCATCCCATAACGGATACTCGACTTTGAATTCAACACCTGTGTCGGGATAACGTCCGTACAGGGTTTCATTGTAAGCGGTGTTCGAGTGCCGTCCGTAATCTTTGCTGGAATAGCGCCCGGTCAAAGACACAGAAGGAAGGAGTGCGTTCTCGGCCATTTCAGACGCCAAGCGGGCATTCTCCATCTGGAGGCGGACGTTTGCCAGATCCGGCCGCGTCTTGTAAGCGTGGTCCAGATCCTTCTTCTCGTCGATGTCTTTGGGAATATCTTCTAACAGCTGTGTGGCGCTCGAGAGGTCCGTATCGGGATGAAGATTCATGGTGCGCAGGAGATCGCGCCGCCGGCTGTTCCGATCCAGCTTGACCGCTGCCAGCTGACTTTCCGCAGCCGAAGCCAAAGCGTTCCACTGGTTTACTTCAAATCCTTCCGCAAGACCCAGATTCATTTTCTGAAGCGTTACACCGCGGATGAAGTTCGTGTTATTCAAGAGATTCTCTGATGTCTTAACGCTCTCTTCAGAGATGGACAGGGACCAGTAGTCGATCATCGTCTTTGCCACCAGCTGCGACAACTGGAACGTGGTGTCCTGACGCTGGATGGCGGCCTTGTTGCGCGCGATATCATTGAGACGGCGCTGGCTGTAGCCAAAGTAGTTCTTGAGAAGTTCCTGACGGAGGACGAATGTAAGCGCTGTGGTATGCAGCGGTGGCTGGGCCAAGCTTGCGAGAATTGTCCCTGAATAGGCAATGTTCTTGCCCGCATCGCTGTCGTATCGGGTGTCTGATACCTCTGCCCGGAAGTACGTTCCGGAAGAGAAGAGCTTGTCCACGCTGCCGACGATCGCGTCCTGGTGGAGTTCGGTTCCGGAGAAGACAGTGGAGGGTAGTGTCTTTTTCTTGCTGTCCAACCCCTGGTAACTCAAACCCACTTTCGGTGTATACTGAGCCTCGTCTTTCAGGAGGTCTGTGTCAGACTTGAGCACTTCCAACTGCTGGATGCGCACCAAGCTGTTGTTATCCAAGACAAAGCGGATGGTGTCATCCATTGTCAACTTGGCGGCTTTGCCGTCCGGTTGACCGGGAAGCTTTGAGTATCCGCTTTCACGATTCTGATTGCCGGTCTCTGCCGGTTGTGCTCCAACGGACAGAAGTGGCAGGAGCAAAAATAGAGGTGCGAGGGTCGCTCTCCGCATGGATGACCCATCCCCGGAAAACGACCCCGGACGCCACATAGTTTTTTCAGTCATGATACCTTTTTTTTCCTACATATGGAGCAAACGACATAGCATACTTGTTTCCATTGTCTGCGCGTGGGTAGGAGCGTGTAGGACCCCGGGAGCGCCGGTGAATGTTCCCGTGGAGCCCGCGATTTCCTTCGATTTCCTCCTGCCATCTCCTCCTGACGAGGAGGCCCGGGGCCTCGAGCTCCTCTACGGCGCCCCGCTCCTTGACCAGACCAGCATCCGGGCCCTTGCGCGACGCTTTGACGAGACCGCAGGCAGAGAGATCGCCGCTAGATCGGCCCGTGTGCGCGGCATTGTGTGTGAGGCATCCTCGCATGATCGCACCGCGGATGCCCTTCTGCGCCAATTGAAAGAACAACATACGATGTATGCGCTGTTGATAGAGAAACGGGAAAAGCAGTTGGAACGGGTGTTGATCAGCGAAAACGGCAGGGGCGGGCTCTCCTCCCTAAATCTGGACCGATCCATGGGAAAACGGCGGGTGTATGTCGCCTTGGTCCGGGATCGTGAGCGCTCCGTAGAACGCATCTATACGGATGCCATCCGGTCTGCTGCAAGGGGGAACTGTGGACCAGGCGGACGCCCGGAGCTTACAGACCTCTATTTTGAACCCGCCGCCATCGCGCTGATCCGATTTGCTGAAAGCCTTCCCCCCGTCCCCCGGGCGGTTGTCTTTGCCTCTCTGACTCGTTGAAAAAACAGAGTCGGCCGATATGTAGACTAATGATCCGTGCCCGTATCCTGACCGCGGCCTTTCTCGCCGCATCCACCATGCTTACGGGAGCCGGCTTTGAATTTGGGACACGCCTGCAGTCGCAATGGCCGGGGATCACGTTCGTTGGGACGACAACCTTCCGGGGACCGGACGGAACCGAGGATATCCGCATCGCGCGAAAGACGTTCCTTGCCCGGCGCGAGAACATCCTCTATCTGGACTTTGAAGAAGAAAACCCGGCCTTTTTGCGCGACTCCGCCGGGAACTACCGCCTGCAATCCACCGAATACATTTTCTCCCGCGACGCCAAAATGGGCCGGGGCTCCGCAGTCTTCCAGCATCCCAATCACGTTGTCCTTGTAGCATCCCCCGATGAGCTGTGGCCCGGAACCAAACCCCTGGCCGACTTCACGATTGAGGGATGGGTGAAGCCCGCGCACTTCCGTCCTGACAGCACCATCATCCGGAAAGTCGGTCTCTTGGAAGGCAAGAAGCGCGGCTTTGAGTTGATGCTGGACGGTCCGTATTTGACAGCCGTATTTTGGGACCTCTTCACCGACGCCGATGAGATGCGTCATACCGTGCGCCTGCGCGGGACAACACCCATACCGATTGGAAAATGGACACATGTGGCGCTCGCGTACCAGGCACGGAGCGGGAAGATCGTTCTCATTCGTGACGGCCGCGAAGAAGACGTGAAGATTGCGTCGAGCCGCTCGAACTTGTGGCATGCGGCATTTTCAGAGCGTGACCGTTCCCCGATTGAAATTGGCCGGCAGTTTTTCGGCGCTCTCGATGACATTCGGATTGTCCGCGGCTTCCCGTCGTCTCCGGACGACGTTGATCATACGCCGTTTGAAAAGAACTCACAGCCCGTAACCGCCGCGTCCGACGTTCTCTTTACCGGGCGTACAGAAGCCGCCCGTTTCAGGAGCGACGTACTGGAACCCGCGGGAACGTCTGTCGCCTT
>JACPZR010000617.1 GCA_016195395.1 Spirochaetia bacterium | reverse complement strand
GTGCGCCTGCCACAACGGTCCCCAGGTCGTCCCCGCGGAACAGAGATTGAATAGGGGCCGGATGGCGGCCGGGAAGTATAGACAGTACTTGGCCGGTCAAAAGACACAGCTGGCCGGCCCGCATTTTGGTATGCATTCCCCCTGATCCGGGGCCGCTGGGACCGCGCGCCTCACGCATAACGTCACGCGTAACGTCCAAGAGGAATGGTTGGCGCGCTCCGTCCACAAGAAACCCCTCAACCGATGTAAGAATCACAAGGAGGTCCGCGTGGAAGAGAGATGCGCAGGCCGCGCTTAAAAGATCATTGTCGCCAAAACGCAGTTCCTCTGTGGAGACCGTGTCATTTTCATTCACCACGGGAAGCGCGCCCACGGCCATCAATTCCTGGAGCGTATGCCCAATGTTCAAATAAGCGCGTCGGTCACGAAAATCCCGGGCGGTCAGAAGAAGCTGCGCCACGGGAATCCCCGCTGCCGCAAACACATCCGCGTAAACGGAGATCAACCGGCCCTGCCCCAGCGCTGCCAAAGCCTGTTTGCGGGAAAGCCTGCCTGAATCGGAATCCGCCGTGGGGACGCTGACTGCTTGTTTGGGCCGCGCGGGAAAGTCGCGAAGCACCGCGCGTCCCAAGCCAACGGCGCCGCTTGAAACCAGCACAACTTCAATGCCTTTCTCGCGGAGAAACAGAATCTCCGCGCAGAGCTTCTCGATCATGGCCCGATCAATGCCCTGTGAATCCTTCTCATTGGTTAAGAGGCTCGTGCCCACCTTGATCACGATGCGGCGCGCGGACACAATGCGCTCGAGCGCGGACGTGCGGTCCGCCGGGGTCACAACATGCTCTCCGCAAACGACTGGTCAGGGAAGAGTTCAAAGAGGCGCGTCACAAATGCGTCTGTCCCTTGTTTTTCTTTGGCGGACATGCACGTGGTCACCGGAATGCCCGGAGCGGGCGGTCCCCATAACGCAGGGTCTGTCAACCGCGTCAACACGAGGTCCGCGAAGGCCTGGTCGTAGCCGATTTCATCCATCTTGTTCAGCACCAAAAGCGTGGGCCGCGTAAGAAGCGGCTCGGAATAGGTTGCCAGTTCGCGTCGCAGCATCTCAAGATCGTGAACCGGGTCAATGGAGGTAACGTCAATAACGTAGATCACCACGCGCACTCGCTCGATGTGCCGCAGAAAAGACAAGCCCAGACCTGCGCCGCGGCTGGCGCCCTCAATGATCCCGGGGATATCGGCAAGAAGAACCCGTCGGTACGACGGCCCCTCAAGCACCCCCAAATTGGGAATCAACGTTGTGAAGGCGTAATCGGCAATCTTTGGATGGGAATGTGTAACCGCGGCGATCAACGTCGACTTGCCGGCGTTCGGCAGCCCCACAAGGCCCGCGTCTGCAATCAACTTCAGATTCAGACGAAGGCGACGCTCTTCCCCGGGAAGACCCGGCTGCGCGTACGTAGGCGCCTGATTGGACGATGTGGCAAAGTGTTGGTTGCCCATCCCGCCTTTTCCGCCGGATGCCACGAGCACGGTCTTTTCGGGATGATCCATGTCCGCCACAAGTTCACCCGTGTCGATATCTTCTACCTGCGTACCCAACGGAACATGGATGATAGCATCGGCTGCGTTGGCTCCAGAGCACTGCTTGGCGCTGCCAGCCTCGCCATTGGGGGCCGTATAGATCGACTGTCGGACGAGGTGGCCCAGCGTCTGCATGCTGGGATTTGCGTAGAAATAGATGCTGCCGCCCCGGCCTCCGTCGCCGCCGTCCGGCCCGCCGAATGCGCGGTACTTCTCGCGCAAAAAGTGCACAGATCCGGGCCCGCCGTGTCCGGCGCGCACTACAATGTCTATTTCATCAACAAACTTCATATTCTGAGAGCGTCACGGCTCGGCCATCCTGGCCTCCCCATGCCGCTGATCTTCGGATGCGGCCCTCGGCCTTGCATGCGCATCCTTGCGCATGGTCTTTGGCTTCGCCAAATACTTTTGCGCTTCGCGCCTCGGACAGACCCTCGGCCATCTGGCCTCCCATGCCGCTGATCTTCGGACGCGGCCTTTGGCCTTACATGCGCATCCTTGCGCATGGTCTTTGGCTTCGCCAAATACTTTTGCGCTTCGCGCCTCGGACAGACCCTCGGCCATCTGGCCTCCCAAGCCGCTGATCTTCGGATGCGGCCTTTGGCCTTACATGCGTATCCTTGAAAAAAACAAAGCCGCCCAAACTCGGGCGGCCCTTTGACTGGGCGTTGCGGACGCCCGCTCGGATGCCGCGCGGGGCGGCAGAACGTTATGCTTTTGCGGCAACGGGAACAATAGAAACGCGCTTCTTGGTGCGGTTCACATGTTCAAACTTGATGGTGCCTTTCACAAGAGCAAACAGCGTGTGGTCGCGGCCAATGCCAACGTTCCGACCCGGATGGATCTCTGTGCCACGCTGGCGGATGATGATCGTGCCGGCGTTGATAAGCTCGCCGCCGTAACGTTTCATACCCAGACGCTGGGCATTCGAATCGCGGCCGTTGCGTGTAGAACCACCACCTTTTTTATGTGCCATCTTCCGTTACCTTCCTTATGAATGAGCCCGTCGCCACGGCGCAGACTCTGCTATAATAACAATCAGCGGATCAACCGCACCCGGTCCGGAAACTGTTCCGCCAAGGCGCTGATCCCGAGCACCGCGGAGGCAAAGAGCAGTTCGGCTCTTGACTCCATCGCTTCACGAGCGACTTGAATGCGATGCAGACCCTTCCCGGTTTCCCGCTCCACCTGAAGCCCTAGAATCAGCTCCAACGAAGCGTCCAAGTTCTGCACCAAGACTGAAACAGCGGCACACAGCGGATCGGAACCCACAGGTCCCCAGTTCGCGTGGCCCTCGACCTTCAGTCCAACAAGCTGATCTTCAGAGAAGACCAGCTGCACCTCAATCAGGCCTTGATTTCCACCACTTGGACTTTTTGGAGTTCCTGGCGGTGGCCCCATGCCCGGTGCGTTCCCTTCCGTTTGCGATAACGGAATCCGCGGATTTTTGTTCCCCGCAGGTCTTCCAGTATCTTCAACTTCACGGTGGCGCCCGCAACAAACGGCTTACCAATCTTGATACCAGTTCCCGCGCCCACAACGAGGACGTCTTTACAGACCAACTCCTTTCCTGCTTCCGTCCCCGTAAGGTCGGTCAGGAGGACTTGGTCTTTTTCAACGCGGTGCTGGTGTCCCGCAAGTTTAATGATCGCAAACATGACGATTCGGCCTCAAAAACGACCAAGGTACCAGACGAAACAGGTACGTCAATAGATTCTCCGTAACAGCCCCCTGACAT
>JACPZR010000592.1 GCA_016195395.1 Spirochaetia bacterium | reverse complement strand
TAAGGTAAGCGCATGAAACCCGGAATTCACCCAGAATACAAAGAAGCCACGATTCGCTGCTCCTGCGGAGCCGAGTACAAAAATCGGACCACCAAAGGGGACATGCAAGTGGAAGTCTGCGCTGCCTGCCACCCATTCTACACGGGTAAAGAAAAGCTGCTCGACGCAGCCGGACGTGTAGACCGCTTCAAGAAAAAATACAAGATGAAGTAGTGGTGCGCGCTGCTCGTAAGCGGCGCCCTACCATTTACAGCAGCATCGTTCAGGTCATGCGTATGCGCAGATGACCCGATGATGTAGTATGCTCGCCTTTCTGAAGCGACTCTTCCGCAAACAAAAACCACAGCCGCCACGCAGGCCAAGCCACGAAGAGCTCGACTCGCGTCTGGACTTGATCCTGAAAGAGCTCCGCCTCAAGCAGAAGCGACTGCTTGTTACCAGGTCCGTAACGTCGGGCGAAATCAAAGCGGCGAGCGGATGGAAGCTCTCGAAAACAGGGACGGGCCTCTTCCGATTGGATTCGGACAAGGCGTCGCTTCTCCTGTTCACAGAGCCTTTTCTTCTAAAGAAAGAAGGCAAGATCACAGGCATGCTCGGGATATCGGAAAGCGGGCTCTGCCGGGCGCTCGGCGAAGGCAGCTTGGAGTCGATCCTTCAAGTTGTGGAACCTGTGGGGGGTCACAGTGAGGAGCTCATGCGCGAACTGCGGAAAGGAGCGCCACCGGCCGGCGAGGCGGCGCTTGATGCGTCGTCGCTCACAGACTTTGATGTGTCGCAGCTTCTGGCCAAGAGTTCGCTGAACGTCATCGCCCACGTGCTCATGAGCGGCGGTGAACTGGAAAAAAAGGTCCGAAAAAACCTGTCCGTGCGTCTAAAAGAGGAAATTGCCCGCGAACTGGAGGGTCTTACCTCTCCGGGCACCCCCGGAAGAAGGTTTTACGCTCTCCTGGATTTTGAGGAAGCGCTTGCCGAATTCCGAGCCCGTTGGCGCGATTACGAAAACGAAAAGCTGCTCCGCCAGATGAGGGAGGAACAGCGACGATCAAGGCAGGAACATGCAAGCACCCGCTGAACCAAAAGCCCCCGTGGCGCTGGACCCTGGATACTTCCGAGCAGCCAAGTCGGGCATTGACCGCCTGCTCGCGAACATCCACACAGTGATCACCATCCAGCCGGAAAAACTGGAATACATCATCGCTTCAAAAATTGCCGGCGGACACGTTATGCTCGCGGACTCACACGGGGTGGGGAAAACGTCGCTTGCGCGCGCGCTCGCACAGTCCATCAGCTGGGCGGGACGACTGGTCTCCAAAGACGGCATCGCCGTAGAATCCTTCAACCGCATTCAATGCACCGTGGACCTGCTTCCACAAGATATCCTGGGCTTCAACCGGTTCGACATGACGGCGAACACGTACACGTTCAATAAGGGCCCCATCTTTGCCCACTTTGTCCTCTGCGATGAAATCAACCTCCTCACGCCCAAAACACAGGGAAGTTTTTTCCAAGCGATGGAAGAGGCACAGGTTTCCATCGAGGGGAAGACCTACACGCTGCCGGACCCATTTTTCATCATTGCCACCATGAACATCCGCGGCGCGCATTTGTTCCCCCTGCCCGCTCCGCAGCTGGACCGCTTCATGATCCAGATCTCTCTGGGATACCCGGACCACAAAAGCGAAGCGGACATCATCATGAAGCACGGGAAAGAAGATTCCTGGGCCGGCTTCACCTCCGTGATCGACTCCGGAGAACTCCTGGCATGGCAGAAACTGGTGGATCACGTTACGATTCACAAAGATGTTGTGGATTACATTGTTCACCTGCTCCGAAAAACGCGCGGATATCCGGGCGTGATCACAGGCGCTTCTCCGCGCGCGGGGATCAAGCTGTCGCGGCTGGCGCGGGCGCTGGCCCTTGTCCGCGGACAGAACTATGCCACCGTAGACCTGGTAAAAGAACTGGTGGCGCCGGCGCTTGCGCATCGTCTTGAGCTGGAGGACC
>JACPZR010000591.1 GCA_016195395.1 Spirochaetia bacterium | reverse complement strand
GACGGAGAAGTTCCAGGAGAGGCGCCGGACCTTTCAGAAACACTGCGCGCCGTACGCGCCGCCGGCGCATCGATCTGGACGGTAGGCATTGGCTCTGACAAGGGATTTGACCTGGGCATCTACAATCCTGATGATCTCCGCAAAGGCACAAAGAAGCCGTCCATCGTGCGTCAGGTCCACACAACCAGAGACGCGTCTACATTACAATACATCGCTTCTGAGGCTGACGGAACCTACACGCCCATTGAAGAGCTCGACGTTACCCGGCTCGCTCTTGCCATCACCCAGGCGTCTGCCCAAGCGAATACCGTCCCCGGTGAAGGCAGAGAGAGTCTGGCCCCGGGACTCATTGCCGTCTTTTTCGCCATCTTTCTCGTTGAACTGCTTCTCTTGGAGAGCCGCATGATTGTGCCGGTGGTCTGCCAAGTCCGGAAATTGGCGGCCATAGCGCGCCCTGAGCTCATCAGGTTCAGGGACGCGGCCAGGAAAAACGTTATCCCGCGCATCAGCCGCGCGGGCGCAGCGCTTCTCTCCCTGTTCTTTCTCACAGGCTGCGGATTCGACGCCTGCCAAGCCCATGCATCCAACGAAAACGGGATTCTCTTGTCCGCCGGCCGCGCCTTCCAGACCGCCGCCTTGTCCTTCGAATCGAGCGCCGGCTACCATTTCCGCGAAGAGATCCCCGTGTACAACCTTGGCAATACGCACATGCGTCAGGGCGACTACTCGCAGGCGCACTCGCTCTTTGAAAAGGCCCTCCATCTGAAGCCCGATTTCCCGGAGGCATTGTTCAACGACGGAGAAGCGTTATTCACATGGGGCCAGCGTGAAATCGATCCGGAGGGATGCCGTTTGGAGCGGACACGCCAGTTGTGGAAAGAAGCCGGGGGCCGCTTTGAAGCCGCGGCCAAACACGAGTCGTCTATACAGGTGAGTGCGCGCGCAAACGCGGCACGCATGGAGGCGCTCGAGAAAACACTGGACCAGCTGGAAGCGCAGTGCCCGCCGGAAAAGAAAAAGCAAAAAGAGGAAGAGGACAAACAGGCACAAAAGCAGCGCGAGCAGGAAAAGGAAGAAGAACAAAAGAAACAACAACAAGAACAGCAGAAGCAGCAACAGAACCAACAAAAGCAAAAACAACAAGAGGACCAGCAGCGCAAGAATCCCAAGGATCAGGACCCGGCCAAAGACAAAAACCAGAAAGAGCCCCCGGAGAACAAAGACGGCGCGGACGGGAATGAACCTAGACCACAGGGCCGCGGGAAAATCACCCCCGGTGAGGCCGAGCAGATCGGCCGCGAATTGGCGCGGATTGCGAAACAGAAACAAGGCAAGATGCACAATCAAACCCGTCCCCAGCAGTTCCGCGCCCCCGAAGAAGGCAAAAAAGACGACGGTGGCGCAGGAGGCCGCGAAGTTCTCTGGTGATCAGGCCCAAGCGCGCCTTTCAGCGGGTGCGGACAAGCACCATCAAACCGGATGCGCCGGGACCCGCCAGAGCTCCGTACCCAAAGTCGAACCGGAGCGGTTCAGGATTCTGCGACGCAAAATCAGCCGCCAGCGCCTGCTGGAACGGTGGACGTCCTATATCCTGAATCGACAGTCCCGGGGTCTTGTAACGGCCGTAGACGCGCCGCTGCCAGCGCCGGGGATGAAAGAATGAATACGGAATCCCTGAGTCGTCCTGGACAACGACGGAAGCGTTATCCGCCACATAATCGCAGAAATCCTTGAAGCGCTCCTCGTGCAGAAGATACCCCGCCGACTTGAAGAAAACGCCGAAGTCCCCCTCGTCCGCGAACTTGTTAAAAAAAGCGGACGCAGCCCCCGGCGTCTTCATTCCGCCCGGCTCAATCGGCATACTGAAGTACGTGAGAGTCCGCTCCTGGCCGCCCGCGGCCGGCCGAAAGAATATCCTGACGCCGCGCGTCACGGGCGTAAGAGCGGCCTGCGCCACCGGATCATCCAGAACAAGAGTGCCGTTGGGCGTTATGCGGACATTCTCCACAGAGTCAACGTGGAAGCCCAGGAGCGCCAGAAAGAGCATCAATACAGGGGCGTTGCCGCCATCCGCAGCGTGAAACCGCGACTTCATGGTGCGTGTGAAAAAATAGTTGTGCTTTTGGAGCGGGGCAATGGCGCCCAGGATGTTGTCGAGCTCTGCGGCCATGCGGCCCGAGTCGGACTCGAACAGAACAGAGGGAGCGCCCGACGCTTCGCGCGCCAGAAATACATACTCGCGGGCTGTGGGATAAAAGGCAAAGGCATTCAACACATCCGCCCCGCTCATGGGATACAAAACGCGTTTGGCGGTGGGAACGTTATTCGCGTCGCGGAAGCGCGCCAGAGCCTCCTGAGTGGCGGCGGCCCCTGTCCAGAAGCGTTGAATTTCCGATTGATAACGTTTGTATTCAGACCTCTGCGAAAGTGCGGCCAGACGCGGATCCTGGAGCGGCGTTTTGCCGGCGAGAAACAAGGCGGCTTCGTTCCATGTGGGACTGTCAGGACCGCCCGTCCTGGTACGGCGCGCAATGTGTGTCTCCGAGCAGACGGGAAACGACAACAGAAAGTACAGAGCGACAATACTCTTATGGAGCGATCTTCTTTTCATGGCACAAATCAAAGCACAAAAAAAGGCGGATTCCTCCGCCTTTCCGTTCCGGCGCCGCAGAGCGGCTTCCAGATCTCCTTACTGGCCGATGGGCATCGACAGCCCTTGCTGCTGCTGGATTTGGAAAAAGCAGCGGGTCATATCTTTCTTTTCGCACTTCTGGCTCTTCACGCAGTCCTGGAGGGGGCTGACGGCCTGCGGCATCTTCTCTTCAAGCGTAGCCATGGTCTTTTTGCAGAGGTCCAAGCCCGTGGGCTGTGCCTGCATCTGCTTATCGCACTTCACGACTTCGGCGCAGAATTCCGTGTATTTTTCCGGATCGGCCTTTTTCTTTCCGCACGCAACGAGCGCCACCGCGGAGATCACTACAAGAAGAAGAAGCAGTCTTTTCATAGCGGCCAGAGCGGGCCCGGCGTGCGGGGCTGTCAAGGCTTTGGCGGCGGAGGAAGTCAGGGGAAGGGCCTCCAAAGACCAGTGATGCAGTCGGTCCATCGGGCTCGATCTGGCTGTCGTTCCGCTTGACCCAAGGGTCCAGACCCCAAGAATCGGCCCCAGCCGATGGTTTTCACGTCTTTTCACTTCCTGGCCTTTTTCTTTGTCACAATCACCCTCGGCCACCTGCTGAAAAACCGCGTCCAAAAGCTCTTTCTTCTGGCTGCGTCGTATTACTTCTATGGGGCGTTTGAACCTTGGTATCTGTTGATTCTCTGGGGCTCGTCCAGCTGGGACTATGTGTCCGCGCTGGG
>JACPZR010000590.1 GCA_016195395.1 Spirochaetia bacterium | reverse complement strand
GTGCTTTCAATTCGGCAAATGCTACGTTTACTGTTTCTTCCGGGTTTACCTTGCGCCAGACTTTGACAATCTTGCCCTGCGGATCCACAAGGAACGTGTCACGCGCCACCATCTTCATCAGTCTTCCCAGGAGATTCTTGTCCACATAGGTGCCAAGCGCAGTGGAAAGCTCGGCTTTGGTGTCCGCCAGCAGCGGGAACTTCAACCCGTATTTCTCAATGAATTTCTGGTGCGACTCTATGCTGTCCATGCTCACACCGTAGACTTTGCCGTTGAGCTTCTGGAACTGGCCCAGGCTGGCTGTGAACGTACAGGCTTCTTTGGTGCATCCCGGCGTGTCGTCCTTGGGATAAAAATAGAGAACAATCCACGACCCTCGAAGGTCCTGAGCGCTGACCTTCTTTCCCTCCGTGCTGTCCAGATTGAAATCCGGCAGCATAGTACCTTCCAGTGAATCTGGCGCATCAGACATACATTACCCCCAGCAAATCCTGATATAGAATCTCTTCATCCACAAACTCTCTGTCAACAACATAAGAGATCGGCCGCATCATGCCTATTTCCGGATTCCCAGATCCCGCTTTGTGGATTCAATGAATCCCTGCGCGGGGCCATACCCGCCAACATGCGCGCCGTACATCGCGAGGCAGTCCGGCGGGTACTGCGTGAAGGGACACGGTTGTGCGATGATGGCCATGCTGCACGCATCGGTCCCGTAGACGGGAGGGTCTTTGGGCACCAGCAGCGGAAACGAAGGCATGCTCCCGCACTCGCTTTTCTTATAAGCGATGGCCACGTAAATCTCCTGGTACGCGTCGCCCTGATCCTTGATGTCCGATCCACACGCCGCGGCGGCAACGAGAATCATGATGAGCACGAACATTTTACCAGCGATCTTCATATCAGAAAGGGATCGAATATCGAATGGGCATGTAGTGGACCTGACGTTGGTTCTTCGCTGCGCTGGGGTCTCCCTTGAACGACTTCACCTCCAGCGCAAAAGCAATGATATCCCACCAGAAGTGAAGGGCAATCGACTGCCCCAGGTCCCAGTGGTTCTTGTAGTGCAGGTACCCGAGATAGTAGCCGCCGAGTAACTGCGGGATAACGTCGGCGGGCCGGAGCGTAGGAGAGTTTCCCAGGTGCGCAAGCCCAAAGAGTGTGCCGGATACGGCGATGCCCGCTCCCGGCCCCCATGCCTGCGACATCGAATGATTCAGAAATCCCCGGAAGAATGCTTCCTCGCTCACGCCGGCCCCGTACGATGGAACCAGAACGTACGCTGCTTGCTGCCCCTTGTTCTGTGCCAGCTGCGGATTTACCAGTGTGGGCGGAGACTTCCCGGATAACGCGAGAATTCCCACAAGAGGCGCAATCACCCACGGGTCAAAAATGTTACGAGGCTGAAACGGAGCGGCTGCAAGGTCCCAGAACGATTCGTTCTGTTTGTCCGGCAGTCCACCGGCGTCCCTGTAAGAGGAATAGCTGGAGTAGAACATAGCGACGGTAGCCGGCTCCCCCCATATCTCGCTCTGGATCGTGGTGCTGTTGGTGCGCGTGTATGAGCCGTACTGAATCAAGGGATTGACTTGGACCAATTGGTGATATTTGATCATTACGAGCGTGCGCTGCCAGTCGGCCTCGGAGAACCAGCCGCCATACTGCGGAAGCTGTGCCAAGGGCAGATTATTGTAAAGGAGCCCGGACTTTCGCAACGCCTCCGCAATCAGCATCTGCTTGTAATCGTATTGAATGGTCTGATCCCGCGGCTGAATGTAATCCTTACGGGCATAAAATTCGCCGGTTGCCAGACTCGACCCAAGAAAGACCCCGGCCTGCGCGGCAGCAGCCTGGCTGTTTCCCAGGTAGGCCTGCCCAAGACCTGGAACAAGCCCAATGATTCCCACGAAGACGGGATTTGGGTCCGTGGGCGATCGGAACGGTTGATCCTGCGAAAATATCGCGCAGGGAAGAAACAGCATCGCGGCAAGGCACAGGGCGGTCAATACCAAGGACCGCGAAGGTGAATGGGGCGTCCCGAACATACCAG
Source organism: Spirochaetia bacterium (assembly GCA_016195395.1). Next base: position 339 of record JACPZR010000590.1, on the reverse strand, counting down.
GATAACGTTTGCGCGGGAAAAAGACGCGCTGCTCTAGACTCGTCGGGATAAGGACCATAAGAGCGAGCCGGTTAACGCTTCATCCGTTCTTTCAATTTCCCGAGCATCTCCCGGAAGCGGTCCCCATCAATAAACGCAGCGTTCCATGCGGCCACGTAACGCAGGCCGTCCGCCGCGTCGTGCGACTCCATGTAGTTCAGGAGGTTCTTCACCCCGCGGAGCACCAGTCCGTCGTTTCTGGCGATTTCTTCAGCGAGCTTCAGCGCGCCTTTCATCAATTCCTCGTGCGATGGAAACACCTGACTGACAAGGCCCATGCGCAGGGCTTCAGCCGCGGAG
>JACPZR010000606.1 GCA_016195395.1 Spirochaetia bacterium | reverse complement strand
GACGCAACGGGTAACGCAGCGGTTTCCGGATATACCGTTGACCAGGCCACGGGGGCCCTTACGCAGATCACTGGTTCACCTTTCGCGGCCGGTTTAAACCCCATCGGGCTTGGCGTGGACCCTTATGGGCAGTTCCTGTACTCTGCGAACACAGCTTCAAACAGCGTCTCTGCTTTCACCATCAATCAGGCGACTGGAGCGCTCACTCAGGTTCCCGGTTCGCCCTATGCCGCCGGCGGAAGTCCGTTTGCCGCTGCCGTCTTATCCCGTTCCCGATTCCAATTCTCGGCACGATGAGAGAGTTGACAGCGCCCTTTGCGTTGACCGTCCGTTATAGGACCGCGAAGTCTCGTGGCCTCTTACGAGCCGGCGGTGATTTCTTCCCGCATCCGGAATATCCGGCGGATGATGGAATGGAACGCAGGCGTGGCATCAAGGATTTTGCGGATCTCTTCCGACGATATTTCAAAGATCACGCCGTCCGTCATGGCCTGGATCGTTGCGTTACGCACTCTTGATTCCAGACTGCCGTACTCACCGAAGATGTCCCCCGGTTTGATGATGTTCAGGCGGGTTCCGGCCCGCAGCACCTCAAATTCGCCTCGGATGATGATATAGAAGCGGCTTCCCGGTTCGTTCTCATGCAGGACCACTTCGCCCGCGCGAATTTCCCGGCGGAGCGAGGCATTGGCAATACGTTCATTGACAATATCTGAGAAGCCGTGGAAGGGCCATTCTGTTTCAATTTCCGAGCGCTTCCGCCATTTTTCCTTGATGTCATCAATCCGGTTTTCAGCCGTGAGGAAGCGGTAGAAGATTTCTTCCGGAATTTCTCCGAGCGTCACGGGCGTGCGGGCGACAATCGAGGCGCTGCGCGTTTCCATCCGGGTGACGATGGCCATCTCGCCTATGAAGTCGCCGGCGTCTTTGACGGCCCGCTCACGCAGGGAATGGCCGTCGTGCAATTTCACAGAAACGTTGCCTGTGAGAATAATGTAGATCATGCCTTTGCTGACCTCGCCCTGCTTCATGATGACGTCACCGGCGTTAAACATCGAGATTTCGATGTTGCTCATGAGCGTGGTCAGCCAGTCTTCCG
>JACPZR010000605.1 GCA_016195395.1 Spirochaetia bacterium | reverse complement strand
GGCTGTATCGATTGACATTCTTTGCGGTATGCTATCTATTGCTGGCGGGCTTGCTGCCCCTTCCCTATCGAGAAGCTGCTGTGTGGCTCAGCTTGTTAGCTGGCGCGCCATTCGTGGCACTGTTGATGGTGCGGTTGTCACATGAGCAAGCTCGCAGCGAACCATCCGAATGGACGATCAGCCCTCAGAGTGCTCATCACATGCGCAATGGTTTGCTGGTGGCCGTTGTGGTTCTTGGCCTGCTTGGCGCGTTGGGATTCATGTGGACATGGTCTCCCGACATGTTCTCCTACCTGCAAATGGCCCAGGACTACGCACAGGGACATTTCGTGGTGCGCGGCTATTGGTCGCCACTCATGCCGTGGCTGCTGGCCTTGCCCATTCGCTTGGGTCTCGACCCGCAGGTGAGCCAACGCTACCTGAACATCCTGTGTGCGGTGGCCTTAGCCGCCGCCACTCTCGTGCTGGGGCGGCGCTATCGGCTTACGCCACTCTTCCAGGTGGCAGCGGCCAGCGTGGTAGGGTTGGTGTTTTTGGAGTATGGTTTTTATCCCGGCACGCCCGACTGGCTCTCGGCGGTATTCCCTACACTGATGTTCGTGGTGCTGCTGCGAGAAGACAATTGGGACAAACCACTGCGACTAGGTATGCTACTGGGCATCTTCGTGGCGCTGGGCTACTACAGCAAGCACTATAATCTGTTGTTCATGAGCGCTGTGCTGGTCGGTAGTGGTGTGCTGGCGCTGCTGCATGGGATACGCTGGCGAGCGGTGACAACGGTGGTGCTCGTGGGTCTATTGCTGACCGCTGTGCTGATGGCCCCATGGATCGCCGCCATCTACAGGCGCTATGGTGTCGTCACCTTCAGTACCACCAGTCTCATCGCTCGCAATACCCCGACTTCGGGAGGCATTGCACATGCTTGCATTGACTGGTTCTTGTGCGACGATCCGCCGGATGTTTTGTTTCCATGGGAAGACCCACTGGCCCGTTACTATCCCGGACGAGCTTGGTCGCCGCTGGCAAGCATGGACAACTTCCAGCAGCAGCTCAACAGCCTTGGCAGCAGCACGCTGGTCATGTTCGACCAGTTCCCGCTGGGGCCATTCGGCGTTCTCGCCGTGTGCGGGGTTGCGTTGGGCATCTTCCTGCTGTGGCACAAGCCGCGGCTCCGCTTCTTGTGCGGTTGGTCACTCTTTGTGATCCTCGTGCAGGTTGGAGGCTATATCGCAACAGGCTATATGACGGCAGTCTACAACATCGAATTCCGCTACCACACGGCGATTGTGCCGTTGGTAGCCGTGCTCCTGATGTGGGTCGTGCAGAGTGGACTGGCTTGGCTCGCCCGCCATGAGCCAAGCCTCGCCAGCGCACCAGCCTTCTACCACAAGCACCGCTGGTTGTTGGGGCTGTTCCTTGTTGGGGTCATCCTGCAAACCTCCAACGTGACTATGTATTTGTCGAGGCTGCCTAGCGTACAAACCCTCAGCTCATGGCTTACCACTGGTGTGCCACGTCCCTTTGCCTGTGACCGTCAGGCCGCTGAAGCTCTCAATGACCAGTTGATCCCACCGTTTGCGACAACTGATCTGTCTCATATTGCGCTCTCTTTCTACACCCAGAAGCGCACCATGGGAACGCTGCGTTGGCCGCGTAGCGAGATCCCTCAAGCCATCTTGAACAACTATCAGACCATTGGCATCGAACCGCCGAACACACCAGCCGAAGTCGATGCACAACTGCAGCAGGTGGGTGTCAAAACTTTGATCACTGTCGATGATGCCGACCTTGCGGAAACCCTGGTGAGAGACTTTCACTACAAACTCGCGCAAACCCTGACGCTCTGCCAGCAGCCCGCCGTCGTACTTTATGTGCCAGAACACTGAAATCCTATTGTAGAAAAACAAGGAAAGCAATAGTGAACAAGTCACAGCAATCTTATACTAGCTGCCACATTTGCGGCGAGGGGGATATCACGCCAATACCCGAATATTCGTTGCTCAAGCGCGTCACTTCCGACTCAAAGCCTTGGGCCGCGGGTGGCTCAATTGGCGTTTGTCCGATTTGTGGTGCAGTACAAAAACCCAACAGTCCCGAGTGGAATATCGAGATTGAGCAAATCTATCACCAATACACCATTTACTATCAGAGCAACGGCAGTGAGCAAGTAGTATTCTCTCCCAGTGGAGAAAGCGCAGCGCGCTCGGCGCGGCT
>JACPZR010000019.1 GCA_016195395.1 Spirochaetia bacterium | reverse complement strand
TGTCATGGCTTCTTCCACAGGGAAGAAACCGGAGAGAGCCATCGCTGCATAACGCACAGCGCCCACGTGCCCGTTGGAAAGGATCAAGCGGTCCCGGTCTTCCCAGGCGGGTTTCTTTGTATCATAACGCATGGCTTCCGCATAGAGGACGGCGTAGATGTCGGCCAGTCCCAGCGGTCCGCCTGGGTGTCCGCATTTGGCCGCGTGGACCATGCGCACAACGAGCTTGCGGATTTCTTTGGCTTTGAGAGCAATTTCCTGGTCTGTCAGTGTATCAGTAGCTGCGGGCATCCTCAATTTCCCCCCGAATATTCAAACACGAAAAGTCCGGATACATATACGACGATATACAATGGAAGAAAAATAACGTAGAGTTTCTTATGAATGGCGGGCTTCTTCAGTATCCCCGAACCTGCCTGCACAAACATCAGAATAAAAGCGACCGCTGCCGCGGCCCTGTGCGCGATCGTGGGTCCGGGACCCAGAGCTGGTCGGAAACCAGCGGCCAGGGCATCCCCGCCGTATACGATGTAAACGGATCCAAGCAATGTAAGCGCCGCGGCCACATTGGAAAGCACGGCGGCGATCATAAGCACGGCGTGCTTTCGCCTGTCGTAACGAAAGACATAGCCCAAAAGGAAGAAGATCACGGAGAGGGTCATCCCCGTATTGACCGCATAGTAGGTCATATGCCAGCTTTGTGGAGGGCCCGGACCAGAACAGCACAAAAACGCCGCATCACCGCTGCTTCTTCCCAAGCGACAGATAGATCATCTTCAGACCGCGAAGCGTTAAGTGGACGTCTACCACGTCAAACAGGTCGCCCGCTTCTTTCTGGATGAGGTTCGAGAGCCCGCCGGTGGCAATCGTCTTGTAGGCGCGGCCGCGGCTCCGCTTGGTTTCATCGAGAATGCCGCGCAAGAGGCCGATCCATCCAAAAAAGAAGCCGGCTTGGATGGCTTCCACCGTTGAGGTGGCCACGACGCCGGAGGCGGGACGGGCAAATTCAATCGACGGCAGCTGGGCCGTATTTCTATGCAGGGCTTCCATCGAGAGTTTGATACCCGGAGCGATGGTTCCGCCGATGTAGTGTCCGTTTTCCACAACGCAGAACGTGGTGGCCGTGCCCAGGTCCACAACAATCAAGTCTCCGCCGTAGAGCTTGTCGGCAGCCACGGCATTGACAAGTCTGTCCGCCCCGATTTCAAACGGACGCGGATAATCGATCGTGATGGGGAGGCCCATGTCGTGCGTTACACGGATGGCTTCCACGCCAAAGTAGTCGAGCGCCATGCGCTCCACGATCGGATTGAACGGCGGCACCACGGAGCTGTAAATGAATCCCTGGATCGACTTGGGATCCACCTTGGTGGCATGCAGAAACCCAATGAGAAAGATTCCCAGTTCGTCCGACGTGCGGTCCCGGCGTGTGACAGTGCGCCAATGATAGCGGATTTCGAGTCCGTCATCGGGGTCAAAGAGGCCGAATACGGTATTCGTATTGCCAATGTCCACTGCAAGAATGCTCATGTGTTCTCCGCCATTGGTTCTGTCAGTTCCAGTTCGCCCGCAGTGTCGCGGATCACGGTGGTGCGCCCGTCCAAATCCACAAGCACAAGTCCGCCCTCATCATCGATTCCGGCGCTCGTATAACGTGTGCCGGCGTGCATCACCTGTCTGCCGGACGTGCAGTCGTGCGACCTGTAGTCCGCTAGAATTGCGCCCGCCCCTGATGAAAACAGTTCTTTCAAGCGATCATTCAATTCGGGGGCAAGAAAGCGTGTGAAGACGCCGGGCTCCGGCGCCTCCGGACCAAAGAGCGAGAGCGCCGGTTTATCAATATTCTGCGGGACGCCGCGCCAGTTGAGCCCAATGCCAAGCACCGTGCGCATAACGTGTCCCTTGATCTCCGATTCCACCAAAATCCCCGCAAGCTTCCCGCGTGCACCGTCTTGAAATGCCCAGACATCATTGGGCCACTTCAGGCAGTAGCGGGCGGCAGGGCCGGGCGCCTGTCCCTTGAGTTCGCGCACAGCTTTTTCAATGGCGGCAAGGAGCGCCGTGCCGCAGGCAAGCGGCAAATATAACGCGCTCTGGGTGCCGGCCTCCAATTCCACATAGGCAGAGAAGATAAACGTGCTTTTGTTCAGGTCAAGCCACGGCCTTCCGTGCCGGCCCCGGCCCGCCGTCTGCTTGTCCGCGGTGAGAATAGTCCCCGATGCGTAGGAGCCCGCGAGCAGCCGCACATTGGTGGAATCCACCTCTGCCATGTGCATCCACTTGGCAGGGTCTAGAGCAAGGAACGTCACCGCGACGTTGAGTCCTCACCGATCGTGGCGGTGATCGATGTGCGGCGTCCCTGCCGGATCAGATCCAGTTTCAGTTTTCCGCCAATGCCCGTCTTTTGCACTTCCTGCACCAATTCCTGGGGCAGCTTCAGGGCATGGCCGTTGGCCGAAAGAAGGAAGTCGCTTTCTTTGAGTCCGGCCTCATCCGCCGCAGATCCCGGAACAACCATGATGACGAGAAGACCCGTTTCGCGTCCCAGCTTCAGTTCTTCGCGGAGGCTTTCTGCCGGCACACCCACCTGGAGGCCCAGAGCCGGACGGCCAATGACACGCTTCTCGCGTTTCAGCTGCTCGATCACGCTCTTCACTTCATTGATGGGAATCGCAAAGCCAATGCCCACGCTTCCGCCCTGACCGTTGGGAGAAATGATCGACTGGTTGATGCCCACAACCTCCCCCATAACGTTGATCAGCGGACCACCCGAGTTCCCGGGGTTGATGGATGCATCGGTTTGAATGCGGGAGAAACGGCTGGCATCGATCTGTCTGTGCTTGGCAGAGATGACGCCCACGGTGAACGTGCGGTCCAAGCCAAACGGCGCGCCAATCGCGAACGCAAGCTGGCCGGGTTCTACTTTGTCTGAGTCGCCAAAGACACAGGGAACCAGCTTGTCCGACGGCGCCACTTGAATGAGAGCAATGTCACTCAGGTCGTCGCGGCCGATCAGCTTGGCGCGCGCCTGCGTGCTGTCATGGAAGATCACTTCGATTTTATTGGCATTCGCCACAACGTGCGCGTTCGTGAGGATGAAGCCTTCTTTGTCTATGATGAAGCCCGACCCCGCGCCTTCTCCCTGGCGGTAATAGTCGAACCAGTAGCGCGGGGGAATCAGGACATTGGTTTTGATGAAGACGACGGACGGGCTGACTTTTTTGTAAACGTTCGTGTATGCGGTCTGGAGCGCGATCGCCGGTTTTTGATCCGACTCTTTGAGCGACTCCGCATTCCCATTCTCATACGATACGAAATAATGCCGGAGCCCGCCGTAGACGATGGGGCTCAAAAAGGTCCCGATCAAGAGGGCCGCGAGGATGAGGTTGATGAAGGTCAGCCGCGAAATACGGACATCTTTCAGCATATACTTCCGAATTCCGGCGGCAAATCAAGGAGGCAAGCAAAATCGTATCTAGGCACGGCCGGCGGGGGCTTCTTTCTTCACACGGTGTTCGTGCGGAATGACGGCTACCTTGGGGAGAACCGTCACAGAACGCCCTGCGGCCAGGTCCACGAGGGCGCTGCCGTAGTGCTCTATTTTCCATTCGCTCATCAGGTCCAAAGCCCTGAGCGCCTGTACGTCTTTGGGCGCGGCGGCCGCGATGGCCCAGAGAACTTTGTTGGAAAGGATCAGGGCGTAGTCCATGCCGCGGTACTCTGCGACGCGCTGGCGCCACATCTTGAGCTCCTTGAAATGCGCGCCTGCAACCGGATCGGTCTCCGGTCGTTTGGGATATTTGAACGCAACGGGCTCCGCCTCTTCTACAATGGTTAAGATACGACGGCCTTCCCGCTCGATCATCGAAGGTGAAAGAATCCGCAGTGACTCCAGAGCCCCGATGCTCGAGGGAAGACGCTGCGCCACTCTCAAGAGCGACTCGTTCGTGGTCACGCGGAACACAGCGAGGTTCTCTTTGCGACCGATCGCATCACGCCATTCATACAATTTTGCAAGCACGCCTCTGTTCCGGGGCGGGAGATCCTTGGAGCCGTTGATGCGCATCCATCCGTCAGCGGGGGCTTCCTTTTCTTCCGGCTCGCTTTCGTCCGGCGGTTTGTCACGCGTCAGGAGTTCAAACTCCTGCTGGATTTCTTCATCAAAGCCGTACTCGACCAGCTTGGTCCAGAGACGGTCGCGCAGACTTTCCAAAAACACAGTGTCCAGATTCGCATAGTCCAGCTGCGACTTGGTAAGCGGGCGGCGCCGCCAGTCGGACTTCTGTTCTTTCTTTTCTAATACACGGCCTTCGTACTTGAGCACAAGCCCGGCGAGCGACCGGGATTCAAGACCCAGCATCTGGGCCGCAATCATCGTGTCAAAGATGCGGCGGACGGACCAACCGTACATGCGCCGGATTTCCGCAAGGTCCGACCCCGCGGCGTGAAAAATCTTCTCTGAGTCTGTTGACGCAAAGACGCCGCCCAAGCCGTCCATATTGAGACCCGCGCGCGTATCGATGATGAAATGTTTTCCCTGCGACGTGATCTGCATGAGGCAGAGTTCAGAGACGTAGGTGAAGAAACTGGAAGATTCCGTGTCCACGGCTACGGTGGGAGCAGCCGCCAAGGTCTTCACCAGCGCATCGAGCTGGTCCTGGGTATCTATATAGGTATAGGAAGGCAATGGAAACGGACCTACAGTCAAGTCGCCGGGAGGGCGGTATCTCACAACTTAAAAAGCGACGGAAATTGCCGGATATACGTAGGTTTTTCGCGCTCCGTAACGCAGTTGACGTATGCCGCCCGGCGTCACGCCTTGGATTGTGGCTCTCCGCGACCGCGATCTGGTTCCCGCAAAAAAGAAGAAAATCAACCGCTCCCGCATCATCTTTGCTGTGGTGTTTGGTGTGGTCACCGCTCTTCTCTTTCGCTTTGGCGCACACCGGTATTGGAAGTATCCGGCCGTTGTCTCAAACGACGAGATGAGCCCGGCGATTTCCAAAGGCGCCGTTGTCTACGTCCGCAAGCGCTTCAAGCCGGGCGACCTCAAGCGCGGAGCGATCGTCCTCATGCGTCATCCCATCAATCACGAAACGCTGCTCTTCCGGCGTATTGTCGGGATCAGCGGGGACGTGGTCCAGCTCCTCAACCGGCGCGTCCTCGTGAACGGGGCGCGGCTCAACGAAGACTGGGAAGAACGCGTGCAGGCGCAGCCAATCGACATCCCGTCGCTTCCCGCGGAAATCAGCCGGCGGGACAACACAGAACCTGTGTACATCAAAGCGGACCAGATTTTTGTTCTGGCGGACAACCGCCTCCCTACTCTGGACTCCCGCAGCTTTGGGACCGTGCCTGTATCCGCCGTAGAAGGCATCGTCCAGCTCCGCGATTAATCAAACAACGGTATTCATTGATGTCAGAACATACAAACCCGGTGAACACGCGCCCTGACGTTGTGCTGATCGGCGGCGGCATCATGAGCGCCACGCTCGGCGCGCTCCTCCATGAACTCGATCCGTCCCTCTCCATAGAAATCTTTGAACGACTGGACCATGTTGCTGGAGAAAGTTCGCATGCATGGAATAACGCCGGGACCGGCCATTCCGCGTTCTGCGAACTGAACTACACGCCGGAGAGCGCGGACGGCTCCATCAATATTTCCAAAGCCGCGCACATTGCGGAATCTTTCGAGGAATCCAAACAATTCTGGGCCCATCTTGTGCGCCGGCGCGGCCTTGCCCACCCGTCCGAATTCATTCACCGTGTTCCGCATATGAGTTTCGTGTGGGGCACAGATAACATCGAGTTTCTAAAGAGACGTCATACAGCGCTCACAGGGAATTTCCTCTTCAAAGATATGCGTTTTTCTGACGACTGGAAGCAGCTGGTTGACTGGATGCCTCTGGTCATGAAGGACCGCGATGCGTCGGCGCCGGTGGCCGCAACGCGCATGGAAATCGGCACGGACGTTGACTTTGGAGCGCTCACGCGGCTCATGTTCACGCATCTGGTCAAATCGCGCGGCATCAATCTTCATCTTCTGCACCAAGTGGACCACCTGAAGCGCTCCGCTGACGGGCGCTGGATCGTTGCAGTAACAGACCTCCTAACAGAGAAGGAGACGGAGCTGTCAGCCGGGTTTGTGTTTATCGGCGCCGGAGGCGGGTCCTTGTCGCTCCTTGAGAAATCTGGAATTCCGGAGGCGCAGGGGTATGCCGGCTTCCCCATCAGCGGGCAGTGGCTCCGCTGCCTGAACCCGGACGTTATCCAGGGGCACGACGCCAAAGTCTATGGGAAAGCCGCGGTGGGCACTCCGCCCATGTCTGTTCCGCACTTGGACACGCGGATGATCGGCGGAAAAAAGGCCCTCCTCTTTGGTCCCTACGCGGGCTTCTCCACCAAATTCCTGAAAGAGGGTTCCTACTGGGATCTGGCCAAGTCGCTCGAGCTGGGGAACCTTGTGCCGATGCTCTCCGTGGGCGTGAACAATATCCCGCTCACACGTTATCTGATGGAGCAGGCGACGCAGTCACAGGAAAGCCGCATTGAAGCCCTGCGCGAATACCTGCCCACAGCCCGCGCGGAAGACTGGGAACTGGCCGTAGCGGGGCAGCGCGTTCAGGTGATCAAAGCGGACACAAAGGAAGGCGGCATCCTGGAATTTGGCACAGAGCTTGTGGCCTCCTCTGACGGCTCCCTCGCAGCGCTTCTTGGGGC
>JACPZR010000598.1 GCA_016195395.1 Spirochaetia bacterium | reverse complement strand
CTTTCTCCACATCAACATCTTGTATCCTTCCGTATGCTGTTAAAACACGGAGCGCCGCCGCATACGCCGCAAGTTGATAGTCTGTGTCAGTAAAGTTCGGCTCTTCCTTGTCGTCGACCGACTCCATGGCCGTGACTTGGAAGCGAACCTCTTCTTCGATCCGTGGAACCAACTCGTCGAGGAATGCCACATCGCCGGAAGCATTCTTGTGCAGGATTAGCAACACGGTCCCCTGAACATAGTTCCCTTCCTTCAGGGCTGACGATGTTTCCGTGGCGATAGTCCATGCCGCACTAACTCGGAGACCGGAGGCCCAGAGTATCACCGCAAGATCAGCCCATACCGCCGCATCTTGGTGGGTGAACATTACGACTTGAAGCCCCGCGGGAGGCATGTGCAACACTAGCCTCCGATAGGATTCGGCCATTGCTTTTCTGAAGTCTTCTTCTTGGCCTGTAATGGCCAGCGCGCGGCGCGAATCACTTGGCCAATCGGGGAAGATCTGACCTATCTGCTTCTGATACCATGCCAAGAAAAACTCGGAAAGCTCGTGATAGTTGATGGCATCAGCATAAGGAGGATCAGTGATCCACAAATCAGCCTCTTCCTTTATGCCGCGCGCGTCGACGCAAATGACATTACCACGACTGGCAATTTGGGGTGGAGGCGCTTCCGTAGCCTCCCCTCCGACCCAACGATTGCGCATGTCAACAAGGCCGCGAATCGCGTAAGAGTATAGCGTATTAAGGGCTTGATTGTAAAATGTCTGCGAGATGGAATCTCGTGAGCCACCCACGCCAAACTGGCACATCTTACTCGACCAGTTTGCAACCGACCCGAGCCGCAACGTTGGCAAGACGCGCGAGGCAGGGTCATGAACAACTTGACGCGCCACATCCAAGAAAGAACCAAGGACCAGCAGTTGACGTGGGGCAAAGAGTTGATGCCAGTAACTCCAGCCACGCGTTCTAATTGGTTCGTCCGTTTTCGGACCCGATTCAATTCGTCGAGATGGTATGATTCCCGTGTCCTGCCAACCCGCAAATCGGTCCTTTAGTATTTCAACAACATGAGTTTCCCTTTCAAAATCCCGCACATCTGGCTCTGCGTAATAACGTTCACTGGCTTCGGTTGCTAACGTCAAATCTGGTTGATCGGATTCGAAGAGGTCTTCTTGGTTCCGGGAGGTTAGGGGCACCGGAGCACGTGCTGGAATTGTCCAGCGAATACAGTAGAGTCGTTCCTGAAAGACGTCATCCGGTCGCGGAACAACATCCTCATTTTCCCAGAGGCGCAGACCCCCCTTGTTCTCGCGGCGAATCAAACTCATTGGGATAGGATTAGGGTTGTTGGGATGGACAACGTAGCCGTCTCTGACAGTCCCGCTCTTGGCCGCCTTCATCTCCTGGTCCGTCGCGCCCGTCTTGATCCGAATCCGATAGCGTTTTTCCTTCTCAATCGGTTCAAGGATCGCAACTGTCTTTGTTTTCTCACCGATTACCCAGCTCGGTGCAAGCGGGACCTTCCAGCCGGTTTCCGGATCTTCGACCTCGACACAATACAGATAGGCATCGGCTCGGTGCCCCTTTTCGTTGTGCTCAATGCCCCATTCCGTCACCTGCCGATCAACGTCGGCATAGATCTGCTCCTGCACTTTTCTGACTTTTTCGGCTACCTCGGGTCCGCCGCCCACGATGTGAAGAGCCGCCCAAGTAAGCAGAGCCGCCACCGGATTGAGGTCGCTCGCATACACGTCGCAACCGATGCGTGCGGCTTCAAAGGGGATGGATCCACCGCCACAAAACGCATCGCCAACGCGCGGCCTGTGACCAAACCGGCGGATACCGAGCTCTTCAACGAGTCCTTGCAGTGATGTGGCTTTGGTCTCAAGATGAGCGTTGATCATCTTCCATGCGCTTTCCGAAGGTCCATCTAGGTGTTCAGGCCGGACGCAGTAGGTTAACTTCTCGTCGTAGTAAAGGGCTTCAAACGCCAATCTCTCGATCGCTTCTTTCTGTTCCTTGACCTTGGTGCTCCACTTGATCGTCCCGTCCGTCGCCTTCTTCAGATAGAGAACCAGAAACTCGCTTCGGCTGTCATGGGTTGTTCGATCAATCCCGGGCAGGATATCGCTAAACTTGGCCATCCGGCGGCGGATGCGTTCTTCGTGTTCCTCGTCCAAGAGGATCCGATGGATTTCCTTTGCAGAGATCTTCTTGCCGGAAGCTTCTTTGCGTCGCCAGAGGCCCTCGTCATCCATTGTCATCAGAGACAGAAATACCGCACGGTCCTTTTCAGGATCGTCTGTCGCCGGCAAAAGGAGCCCCAGAATTGTAGCCCTCACGAGAACGAGCGGCTTACGGCCCCACCACTTACCAAGGCCGGTCAGGGTCTGGCTGTAGTTGGCCATCCGCTCCTTGTAAGATTCCTTGGAGACTTTGGAAACGGGGAATTGAACTTCAATGAATGAGCGCTGGGTCATAGTGGAACTGAATCGGCTTACGATACAGGATTTTCGGTGAGGGCTATCCGCACAGCTTTTCTCCAGCCTTTGTCACGCCCGCGGATGGCTTGGCCGGTGGCCGCATTTGTCATGGTATAGAGCCACCAGCGCTCTTCCGGCTTCAATCCCTGCCAGTTCTGGACGGCGAGTGCAATCGAGCCAGGGTCGGCATCCTCCACGGCCCAGCATAAAAGGACCAGTTCTTTCCCGAAGAGCCTAGGTAAGACGTTAAACCCCTTCTTAAACTGCGAGGTCTTGAGCCCCGAGCGTTTCAGGCGCTGGTTGAACTCCATCTGGAGAACATCTTTGATCATGTCCCACTTCTGTCGGGCGAGGACCACGCGCATGGCCGGATCTTCCGGCTTGATCGAATATTGAATCCGTCTGCGTTCTTCCGCGTCAAAATACTCAAAGTGTTCAGAGACGTATATGTAAGGGCCGGCTGGGTCGCCAATCGTCACCGCAAAGTGGTGCGCTGTCTCTTCAGGAACCAGCCCAAAGCTGATTTCCTCTCGATTCTTCTTGGTGCTTTTCTTTCGTGAGGATTTCACTGATCAATCTCCTCCCAGCGGAATTCAACTGGGAAGTCATCCTTGAATCGTTCAAAGTCCGCCCCAGATGGAAACCGGAGAGATCCAAGCGTTATACGAACCGAGTTGTCGGGAAAGCTCCTGTCGAAGAACAGTTTGCGCACGTAATCCAACAGATCCAGAAGTTCCTTTGCGGACAAAACAAGCTTCTCACCGGACGTGAATTCAGACCACGCCTCGTCCTCACCTGCCTGTGAAACAGATACACGGACTCCGGAACCTTCTCCACTATGCTTGGCCATCTTTTCCAGAAAACCGTAGGCCTTCTCGGTCGAGTTCAGCTGGATATCTCTGCGGAGCACAAGCCTCTTCGACGGGTCGATCTTCCGCTCTTTGATTGCTTTTGGATCGACGTCAAACTGGAGCACCTCGGATTCAATGCCATCCTTCTGTGCAATCGCTTGCACAATGCATTTTCTGCTAACCGAAAATGTTCCCGAATAAAGGCCCCCGATCTCTCTAGGATGCGAGCCGTCTGTGGTAAACTTAACAGCCGCCTCGGGGATTGAGATGATCGAAACACGGACTTCACCGCCCTGCGGAACAAGCTCATACTTGAGGTTGAGCGTATTCTTCCAGTGTTCAATCTTGCCGGTGGGGTGTTTTCCCGTTGTATCCACGCACTTGAAGCGAACGTTCATCTCTTTCGTTCGGAACTTCGAGTAATCAGACACTTTCATGGAAGCGTCCGTTGGATCCACGCTGAAGTCGTAGTAGATAACGTCGCCATTGACCGGCTCAACCCGCAGAATACTTTCTCCTGTGCTCTGATCGCGGTTCACCAAGTGGATCTTTACCGATGTCTCCGGCGGCGGGAATGGACCTTTCTGAATGAACTTCCCATTAGAGCGCCATTGTTCCTGCCGGACCAGCCGCTCTTTCAAACGATCCAAGGCGTCAGGCCGATGGAACTGCCAGACTGGATTTCGGGCGGCTCTCTTCTTTATTTCCGTCCACTCCATCTCACTTCCGGTAAAGAGACGCATTTCGCACTTCTGTCTAAAGGTATCACTTTCCGTGTCCGTCGTGAATTTCTGCTTCTTTTCAAGGGTTTCGCGCACCTGATCCTCACCACGATAGTCATTCCCAGTGAAATTCATGGAGAAGTCCGCGGCCATCAACTTGTCAGCACTGGGGTAGTAGAGACGATTGAAGGTTTCGCGTGCGGCGCTGTAGAAGAGATTTGAATACTGATCCCGCAGGTTACTGGCATCCACATACTGAGGATCGCGCGGCTGGACCTTCTCGGATTCTAGGTCCGCAATGATTGTCTCAATGGCCTTCAAACTCTTCGCAACGGACAGGAGAGAATCCATTCCCTGCTTTTCGCCCGTAAGGTAGAGCCCCCTGTTCCTGAAATCCTGACTTTCGTAGAAAGGCCCAATCTCCGGATGAACCGATCCGGCGGCGGGAGAACAGACAATCAACGTCACCTTTTCATCCGACAGGCGGATCGTATCCAAGGGCTCCAATACAGAGCAATCCTGATAGGCATCCTTGCTGGTCGGCTCGAACATTTCACGCAATAGCGTTTGTAGCTTCTTTTTTGCCTGCGTGGCGTCATACTGGCTTACGAGGGAATTCACCTTCGCGACAATGTTCTGAACATCTTTGAAGACGTATTTACCCTCACGGTCCAAATGCAAATACCAGCATGTGGTTTGGAGGCCGGATAACGTGCGGGATCTGATCTGGGAAACATCCCGCTGGGGTTGGACAATGTATGCGATGAGTTCAGCCTCGGTCAGTCCGCGAACGGCATTGGGCACGGAGGACAGTGACGAGAAGAACAGCACCTTGGCGCAGTGCGCATGAACGGGATCGGAAAGACCCTGATCAAGCTTCTGTGCCTCCGCAGAGCCCTTGGAAGCGATGTCATGACTGATCGCATTGGTCAGGGCCGCGTTGATCTGTGTAACCAACGAGAACGTTTCGGAATGATCGAGATCAAAGTGGGCTGGTGAAAGCAAGAAGATCGGTTCCTCTTTGCGCTCGGTGTAGATGGAGCGGATCAAGGCTCGAATGAGTCTGATTAAGCCGCGAGTCTGTTGGAAACCGGAGTTCTCCCTGAAACGGGCGTAGAGGTCCTTCACAGCCGGATGGAAGGGGTATGCACTTTCGATTCTCGAAGCAAAGTCTTCCGGCGATTCTGCCGTAAGGTCCATTTCTTTTGCCTTGCGGAGTTCGTCAGCAAAGCCTGATGACACCTTGCGTATCTCTGTGTCGCTCGGAAGTTCAGCGAACAATTTCCTTCGGAGGATGTGGTAGACCTCATCCGAGTTCAAACGAACGGGCTCCAACTGGACAGCACTCCGACCCACTTCGTTGTCGAAGTTCTTGAGCGCATCACCCAGTTGCTTGGATCCGCCTTCGTATGTGGCCTTCAGGTCCGAGATAACAATAAGGACGTTGGACAACTCTTCCTTGTTAGCGGCTGTGATGAGATTCGAAAGAGCCGTCGTGGTTACTTTGGAAAGGTCTGAATTGCCGACCTGAATCGACGCGGCATTCTCAAAGTAAGGCGGCAGTTCATCCAGAAGGATCAGCAAAGGATCGCCCTTGAGGAGGTTGATCCAAGCGGTTTCCCCGGGTGCTTTCAAGGGCTGGTAGTATTCCTTGAGCTGGTCCTGCTTCCCCAGTTGCTTTGCAATGCTTCCCCATATCCCATAGGGTGCGTCGCTTTCTCGGCCGCTGAATGAAACGACCCGAATGGGATCCATGAAATGGCTCTTCACGTCATCCGGCAGATGGTGCTTGCGAAGCTTGGGCTCTTGTGCAAGGAGACCGAGGGCGATCATCGAATGGGTTTTCCCTCCCCCCATTGCCTGCGTCAGCTTGATCACGCTTACTTGAGATTTCCTCTCAAAGCGCTCAAACGCCGTGCGGAGGAGTATCTTCATCCCGTCTGTAGGGTAGTTTTCAGAGAAGAATTCCTCACCGTCCAAGCGGCCACTTTGCAGGTCCGAAAGGTTAAGTGTGTAGTCCTTGAAGTTGTCCGAAAACAGGGATTCGCGGGGCTTACAGAGGGTTTGGACCGTTTTCATGTGAGTTTCCAAGGGGGTTTTTTACGGGGCGTTGCGTCGATCAAAAAATATCACGGGTGATAGGGACCGGTTTGACTCTTGAATATCATCTTGGCATGCGGGTGGGACATACAAAGGCACGATCAGGACAGAAGTCGGCCCCTTCGGATGTCACAGGGCCGTGCAGTAATGGTGGGAGGAAACGGAATCGGACATGGATCAGCGCAAATCGTTACTGGAGTCTCTCGTTACACTGCATCATCTGGACCGTCAGCAGAGGTCAAGGGACGCTGAAGAATCCCTTCGCACCCTCGAAAAGACCGTGGCTTTGCATGCGGGCGCCGTCCAGACGACTCGTGAATCCCTGCGTCAATCGGATCATGAGCTGTTCCTGCGACCGTCCATTTTCGAACTAATGGAGCACAACTTCCGTGAAAACACCCATTCCAACGTTCTTCAATATCTTTTCGATCCGGAACGTGGAGCGTCTGGAAAAGATGTGCTTAAAGCTTTCCTGCAATTCGCGGCGCCGGATTTTCTCGAAGATCTGGACACATACTCAATACATCGGGAATTCGAGATAACGCACGAAGGAAATCATGGACGTATCGATCTTCTCGTGACCGCTCCCGATCAGAGTTGGATTGTTGCCATCGAAAACAAAGTCTTGGCGGAAATTTCGGAGCGAGAAGCCTATGGCACTCAGCTGGACTTCTACAGAATCGGTCTGCAATCCCGATTCCCAAATGCATACAGGGCGCATATTCTACTGTCCTTTCAGAATCCGGATGTTGTCGATCATGGCCGCTGGGAACAGATCCAGCGGGACAACCCGCCGCTCGGCTTCCGTCGTGGGCACCATGGCGTTGTTGAGCATGGTGGCGGAGTAGCGTTCGCCCAGGCCGCGGACATAGACATAGCCGCCTTCGACCACCGAGACGCCGGTGACCTTCTCCAGCGCGCGAGCCGCATCGGAGGCCGTGGACTTCTT
>JACPZR010000597.1 GCA_016195395.1 Spirochaetia bacterium | reverse complement strand
CAGGAAAGCCTCTTCCGGGTTCGCGAGCTTGGTCTGCAAAGCAAGGTTTTCAGCCACGAGGGCGGCCACGATCGGAAACTCAATCAGGTGCTTGCGGAAGACATCGCCCCGCAGCGGCGCGGTGAGCGCTTTTGTGGAAAGAAAGATAACGAGGTTTTTGACTGCCTTGAGGCCCAGAAGGCCGATCGCATCCCGCATGGCCTTGACCCGGCCGGACCGGCCGTAGAACGCAGAATTGGCCACCCGGAGAACGTCCGCGCAGACCCCTTTGTCCGGGGCGATGATGTTTTCGAGCGTTCGTGTGTCCGCCGTTTCGCCTGCGGGGTCAAAACGTATCACCTGCATGACAACAACGGGCAGCGGGGGAATCGTGATATCCTGCATTTCCATCCATCCCGGACGCCTGACTGCTCGTGTCAACCGCATCGTTTCAACTGATCATGGGACCCGTTAATGTTCTGCAAATAATCAGCTGCTGGCTCTGTAAAAAACTACTTTGCTTGGGGGCCGCTCCGTGGTTCTTTGCTTAGCACATGGGAACCATACGAATCTTTCCTTCCGGCGCCGCTTTGCTTGTTGTATGCGGGCTGTCATTCGCTGCATGTCGGCCGGAGATCCGCCCCAATATGGGTGTGGAGAAGTGGCACGGCCGGACGTTGGACCAGAAGCCGATGCTCTTCTCTGCTGTTGAGGCGAAAGGACTAATCTTGAATTTCTACAGCCCTACATGCGGGCCGTGCATCGATGAACTGCCCTCGATGTCACTTCTCTACAAAGAAGCTCTCAAGCGCGGCTATGCAATGTTCATGGCCGTGGACGGTCATCCCAGCGCCAGCGGGATCGAGCTGCCGGCAACGGACCCTAAAGCGTTTGATGCTCTTCGCGCGCGGCTCGAGGCCGACATCCGGAAGTACAGCATTGAGGTTCCCGTTGTCATCATGGACACGGATTTTTCCATTGGATCAGACGAGATGATCACCGGTACGCCGGAAGCGCTGTTTTTCAAGACCAAGCCTCTCGTCTTGGAATACGATTTGGTGGGGCCCGTATCAACAGCGGATGAGCGCACTGCTCCTCTGGACCCGCGTTACCAGTTTGCCGTCGACAGAATCAAATGAAATCCTCCGCAGGCGCGCCCGGCGCGGTGACCATGACCGCGGCCATCATAACGTTCAACGAAGAGCGCCGCATACGCGACTGCATTGCTTCCGTTCACGACTTCTGCGATGAAGTCCTTGTCCTGGATTCCTTTTCAACGGACGCCACCGAACAGATCGCACGGAGTTTTCCCAAAGTGCATTTTCTGGCCCACGCCTTTGACGGCCACGTCCAGCAGAAGAACCGCGCCATCGACCTGTCCCGGGGAAAATGGATACTGTCACTGGATGCCGACGAGCGGGTAACGCCGGAACTGGCGGCGTCGATCCAGCGTTTTATTGCGGATAACCCCGATGCCAAAGGCGCACGCGTCAAGCGGCTCACGCTCCACCTGGGTCGTCCCATCCGGCACGGAGGATGGTACAGCGCGCGCTATCGACTGATCAGAAAAGGACTGGGCCGCTGGGGCGGCGAGAATCCGCACGACGAAATCTTTCTGGACGGTGAAGCCAAATGGAGCAAGAACCTGGGACGCGCCTTGGACGGGGATCTGCTTCACTTGTCGTTTGTGGATCTGTCCGATCAAATCAACACAATCAACAAGTTTTCAAGCATTGTCGCGTTCACGCGGGCAGGGCGCGGCAAAAAGGCTTCCGTCTTCAAGATGGTCTTCAAACCGATTTCCAAATTCATTGAGTGCTATTTCATAAAACTCGGGTTCTTGGACGGCGTCCCGGGATTCATCATTGCGGCCTCCAGCTCGTTTTCCACATTCCTGAAATTTGCCAAAGTGTACGAAATCAAAGACGTGGGCGTAGAGCGTCCGTCCAATCTGCGCGCCGACTACCGCGTCCAGTAACCCTTCCTACACGCTTGACAAACAGAAGGGGACGTTGTCTAGTCGACCCCATGTTGCACGCACCATCCCTCCTCCGCATCTCCGCTCTAGCCGTGGTACTCGTGGCGCTTCCCGTACTCGGGGATACGCCCGCTCCCGGCAAAAAGCACGTGAAGGCGCGGGGAAATACCGGGGTCCGTCAGATGGAAATCAAACTGCCCGGTGGGGCGGGCGTCAAAGACCGGGATGCGGGACCGCAGGTCCAGGCTAAGTCTTCGGATTCAAAGTCGGAGGCGCCGCACGGCCGGACGTTGGCCGCGGACGATCTCGTCATCAAGGTGCTCGACAACAAGAACCGCGTGATTGACAAATACTATAGAAAAGACCCGCGCTTGGTCCGCGTAGAAGGGTTTCTGAACAAGGACGGGAAGGGCGCTGGAAGAAAGATACAGGCCGGCGGGAACCTTTTCCTCGACGTTCCTGACCGCGCGGACGCTGCCGCGCTCGAAATTTACAAGGCTGCGTGGAACGGAAAATTCTACGCGCTCAAACTCGAGAACCGCGTCCAGATTCCCAAAACGGATAACGCTGTAACCATGCGGCAGCGGGGCGGAGGACCAACGGTCAAGACCATCGTCAACAACGGGAGCCCGGAGAACAAAGTGGATATCGTGATCGCCGGCGACGGATATACCGCAGCACAGATGGATAAGTGGCATGCCGACGCGGACCGCTTGGTCTCAGCCCTCATGAAAGAGAAACCGTACTCGGAATATCCCGGCGCGTTCAACGTGCACCGCATCGATGTAGTGAGCGATGAAGAGGGGGCCGGCTGGATTGGGCCGGAATCCAAACGCAATGCCTTTGGTTCCCACTTCAACTGCTACAATACGGAACGACTTCTGTG
>JACPZR010000610.1 GCA_016195395.1 Spirochaetia bacterium | reverse complement strand
ACCACCATTGCCCGGGTCATGGATCAAACAAAGGGAATTGAAGGGATCGCGCAGCAGACAAATCTCCTGGCGCTGAACGCTTCCATTGAGGCGGCACGCGCCGGGGAGCACGGGCGCGGGTTTGGAGTCGTAGCTGACGGCGTATCCAGCCTTGCGGAGCAGACAAACCGGATGGTCAGGGAAATAAACAAAGCGCTGGGGGAAGTGAGAGCCCAGTTCGGTGACTGGAGCGCAAAAACGAGAGGCCATGTGCAGCGCGTGGAAATCATGATCGGAGACCTCAAAACAGTGTCCGGTCATATTGATCAGACAAACCAACTCATGCAGAACATGATTGGTTCCATGCGCAACCTGGGCCAGTCGAACAAAACCATACGCGAGGGCTTGAATGAGATTCAGATAACGTCAAGCTACGTGGCAAAGACTGCCACAGAAATATCCGCGAGCACCGGCCTTGTGGAGAGCGCGGCGGGAGCGCTCGCGGCAGATGTAGCCGCCCTGTCCAAGTCTGTGGCCAACACCGTGGGGTCCGTTACGCAGCAAAATCCCGTCTGGCTTCTCTCGTTCATCCGGGCCCGGCGGGCGGATCATGTCAACTGGGTCAATGCGGTGGATGCCGCCATTTCTGCGGGTGACCCGGGCAAGCTGCCCCAGCTGGACCATACAAAGTGTAAGATGGGTTTATGGTATCATCAGGCCGTGGTGGAAGAGAGCGAACAGGCATCCGTGCATTCACGCCTGGGGGAACCGCACCGTCGGCTGCATGATGCGGCTGCCACCATCGGCGGCCACATGCGTGGCGGGAATCAACGCGGAATTGAGCAGGCGCGCGCCGATCTCCAGAAGCACTTTGACGAGATCGCGCTGCTTTTTGACGCGTATGAAGGTCTGCTGGGAAAGCGGTCTCTTGAAGTCCTGTTGAGGGAAGTGTCGGACCTTGAAGTCGAGCAGGCACACGCACACGTGTGAGGCTATTCCCCGTTCCGCGGCGCCGCCACCGCCACTGCGAATACATCGTCAGCCACGCGGTGTGTGAATGTATCCGTGAGGCGCCCAACATCCTCCCCTCGGTTTCCAACGCTTGCGTACATGTTTGACTTCCAGGTGCTTACGAAGAGATTCGCCAACGGCATGAGCCAGCCGACAATCTGCGTAGTGCTGTATCTGTAGCTGGTCCGTTTGAGCTGACGCCCGTCCTGTATCACGGTAACGTTGATGACATAATCGTACGAATTCCAGATGGGAAACACGAGAAGCGTCAGAAGGCCCAGACATCCCACCCACGCCGAATTGAGGCTGGATTCCGGCAGTTCCGATGCGATGATCACCTTTGTGGACGCTTCCGGATCCACCGTAACCCCGGGCCGGCTCTCCACCGCTTTCTTCAACCCCAATAGCACAGCCATGTTGTAGTCTTTGGCCTCTTTAGCCAGTGTTTTGTCCGCGTTTTCCGTGAAGGCAGAAGACTCCGTCTGCCGTACTTCCACGAAAAGCGGCACTTGCGCAGCCTTGAGTTCCGTCAGCTGTGGCTTCACATAGGGAGCATAGGGTGGAGTTACATGATAGACGATGCAGGAAGACAGAGCGAGAATGAAGACAGATAGCAAGGCCGTGAACCGCATGGTTCATTTTCCGGTCCGTTCACTTTTTAGTCAGCACTTTATTGAGCCACGCATTGAGCGGGTACAAAGCCGCAAATCGCTTCACGATGATCGCATCGAGGTCTTTGGCCGCGAGCGCCTTGTCTTCAAGCTTGGCCACGGCTGTATAACTCTTGAATTGAATCAGGTCCAGATCGGGGTGGTCCTTTGAGAAACCACGCGGCGCCGTTTTCACGCGGTCGCCGGACAAACCTTCATATTCAGATTTGAAGGACTTCGCGGCGAGAATCTTTCGCAGAGGTCCGGGGTCGGTTTCAATGGCGGTGCGCACAAGAGCCAGTCGCTTTGGGTCCGGCATGTACAGACCGCCGCCCAAGAAGCACGCTCCCGGTTCCAAGTGAAAGTAATAGCCGGCGAGCGTGGACTTCTTGCCGCCGGCGGCAATGAACGCGCCAAAGTTCGTTTTGTAGGGCGACTTGTTTCTGGAAAACCGCACATCCCTGAAGATGCGGAAAAGGCAGTCGCGCGCGCTCACGTTTCCAATGGAATTGTCCAACTTCCGGGTTTTTGCGATGAGGACGTCAACAAAGCGCGTGAAGTCCGTCACCGCGGCGCGATAGTCTTCTTCGTGCCCTTTGAACCACTCGCGCGTGTTGTTCTTTTTGAGTGCCCTCAGAAAGTCTATGGTGCTGCGCGCGAGCATCCCCGCTATTTCTTGGAGAGAAACTTCATCATGCCGCGAAGCTTCTTGCCCACTTCTTCAATCTGGTGTTTTTGTCCGGCTTCGCGCAGGCGGTTGAAATTGGGATAACCCTTATTGGTTTCTTCCACCCATTCTTTCGCAAATTTAGCGCCTTTGTCCTTCTGGATTTCGCCCAGGACTTCTTTCATCCGCGCCTTTACAGAAGGGTCAATGATGCGAGGTCCGCGCGTAAGGTCGCCGTATTCAGCGGTGTCAGAAATTGAATAACGCATCCGGGCAAGGCCGCCTTCATAGATGAGGTCAACAATCAACTTCACTTCGTGCAGACATTCAAAGTATGCCATGTCAGGATCGTATCCGGCTTCCACCAGTGTTTCAAACCCTGACGTGATGAGCGAGGAAAGGCCCCCGCAGAGCACTGCCTGCTCTCCAAAGAGGTCCGTTTCTGTTTCGTCACGGAAAGTCGTTTCAAGAATCCCGGCACGGCCTCCACCGACTCCGGAAGCATGCGCCAGTGCGCGCTGCTTGGCGGTTCCTGTGGCATCCTGATGAATAGCAATGAGACACGGCACCCCGCCGCCTTCGCGGTAGACGCGGCGGACCAGGTGTCCGGGTCCTTTGGGAGCCACCATGTAAACGTCAACGTTAGCCGGCGGCTTGATGAGTTCGTAGTGAATGTTGAAACCGTGCGAAAACACGAGAGCTTTGCCCTGCGTCAGGTGCGGCTCAACAGATTCCTTGTAGATACCGGCCATCGTCTGGTCCGGCGCAAGGATCTGGATCACGTCCGCTTTCTTGCTGGCTTCCGCCGGTGTCATCACCTCAAAGCCTTCTTCTTTAGCGGAAGGAGCGGACTTGGAATCCGGCTTCAAACCAATGATGACTTTCATGCCGCTGTCGCGCATGTTCTGCGCCTGCGCATGTCCTTGGCTGCCGTAACCAATGACGGCAACTGTCTTGCCCTGAAAGAGTTTCATGTCGCAGGAATCGTCGTAATAAATCTTCGCCATGTGGGACAAATTTCCCGGAACGACGGCCCTGTAAAGGAGGAAAACCGCGGCGATCAACGCCCCGATTCCTGATCCACGAGCGCCTGCATCCGTTTCTTCATTTCCTGCCAATACCTCTTGTCGGAATGTTCCAGCTGGGATGCGCGGTCGTAATAGTCAGCTGCCTCTCTGCATTCCCCGCGGGAGAAGTGGTAATGGCCCATGTCCGCAAGCGCCGCCTCGCTCTTTCCCTTTGAGACTTCGAGCGCCCTCCGCCAGTGCACCGCAGCTTTTTCAAACGACGGGGTTTCACCTCGAATCTCTGCGGCGCCCAAAGCAAGGTGTTCCTCCACAGCGGGGTCAGGGTCCCGGATCAGAAGTTTGACGCGCGCCACCTTAACGGCTGGAAAGAGCTTATCCTTCACGAAAACGACTGATGCATGGAGAGCGCTGTCAACCGCCGCGCCCACCGCGGGGCAGGTCAGGTCGCCCGGATGGGCATAAACCTTCCCTTGGATTTCATTCTCCGCTCCTGCTGCGGAGAGCGTCGGTTCTTTGCCGGGATGTATCAGTGTGGCCGACACGGGAATCGCAAGGAGTCGGACTGCCGTTGGTTTGGCCGCGCACCCGCTTCCTGCTGGCTCGCCCGCGGCCGCGCTGATCATGGCTTTGGAACACGCATCCTTGTCTAGGCGGGGCTCCACATCGCACCGGGTCAGAGGCGACTTGACTTCCAGATGAAGGATCATCTGCGTACCGGATCGCAGAGCGATGCGGCTCTTGTCGGCAAGTGCGGTTTGCAACGTTATCCAGTGGTCGGGAAGAATATCCGTGCGTTTGTAGCCATCCAGCAGGAAATAAAAACTCTCCTTGTCCGCTTCTTCAACTATCCTGCGCGCCAGTCTACCGTCACCGCCCGCCAGCTGCGATGACGCCTCCGCCGGTTTGTCGAACGTGATGATGACGTTCTTTGCGCCCGCTACAAAATCTCTGAGCTTCCGTCCTTCCGGCGTAGCCGGGTAAACAGGGTATTCAATCTCTCCGCTGGGGTAATCCATGTGACCAACCAACGCTGCCGAGAGCGACAAGACGCTCAAGGCAAGCAGACCGTAGACCCCACCCGCAAGTCCGCCCGCCTTGACCGCCACCGCCAAATCCCCAACAAACCCCGCCAAGGCGCCGGCGGCGGCAGGCCCGCCCTCTCGTCCCGGACGCCCCACACCCTTGCCGATCACTGTGCCGGAAAACGTCAGGCAATTGAGAGGGATGATGCAGAGAAGGAGAAGGGATGCGGACCTAATGACACGTTGGCGCACAGAAGTTTGACGCAACCGTTGTGTCGCAGTTCGCGCAAATACGCGCCTTCAAGGCGGTCTGTTATGCGGTCACGCTCTCTCTAGGAGAGAAAGTGCGACACATAGCGAATGAGCGGCCACAAACCGTGTGGAGCAAGCAATCCCGTGAGGACAATCCCTGTTACGGCCCCGCCGATATGCGCTTCGTGGCTGACCCCTCCCTGGCTGTTCCGCATGAAGAAAATGGAAAGGGCCAGGTAGCCAATCGCATAGAGCGGACCGGGAATCGGGATGGCAAAATGCAGGTACACGGTGATGGAGGGGTCCATGGCAATCGCGGCAAACACGATGCCCACCACAGACCCGCTCGCGCCCAGGCAGCGATAATTGGGATTCCCGCGTTGGAAAAGATACACAGCCACCGCTGCACCCAGGCCTGATCCCACATACAAGAGGAGCATGGTCAGCTGACTGGATTGGCGCACCACAGCCGGCGCAAAAAAGAAGAGCGTCACCATGTTCATCAACAGGTGCGCTCCATTGGCGTGGGAGACATTGGCAAGAATCGCGCCGGTGAAATTTCTTCCACGGGCTACCTCAAAGGGAACAAAAAGAAAGTTTGAGGCGGCGGGACCGCTCAACGCGCGGAAACCAATAAAGGAAACAACGACGTTGATCGCGATGAGAGCAAAAAGGGCGGTTGATTCCATAGTCGCTCTTGCCGCGGGCGGTAACGGGTTCTTGGGCGTGCGGGGTTTTTAGGAACCGGACTTCTTGCCTTTCTTTGCAGCGCGCTTTTCTTTCAGCGTCTTTGCAGGAGCTTTCTTCTGGTTCTTTTGTGTGACTTTTTCCTTAGACATGATCCAGCCTACAACTGCGCCCCTTGCAGCGATAGCATTTTATTATGTCGCCTCATTTTTCCCTGACGATGTCGATACGATGCTCTACGTTACAAACAATACTGCCTACGTCCGGAGCGATGCTTTCCTGGGCGTGATGCGCAGGCTGGGAATGCCGTAGTCGCTTCCTGCAGGACTCCACGCACTCGGTCAGCCCGTGATGCGGCCGCAGCCTCTCCAGTCGGCCCCGCTTTAGTATTCCTATAATATTGTCACTTTTTTGCTCTGCATAAATTGCTTGATCCTCCTGGGGCACCGCAAAAAAACGGGCCGCATGGGATCCTTGGTCATTGTTAGATACATCCCCCGGGCGGGAAAAGAAGACGAGCTCATGGGCCTAATCCGCGAGCATCTCCCTGTTCTCCAGTCCCAGGGATATGCAACAAAACACCCGCAGGTGGTCATGAAGGCCGGCGATGGGTCGATTCTCGAGGTTTTTGAATGGGCCTCGCCGCAGGCTCCGGAGCTTGCGCGTGGGAACAACAGCGTCCGCGCCCTTTGGGAGCGCTTTGCATCCGCATGCGAATACGAACGCCTGTCGACCCTGCCGGAAGCCAACCAAGTGTTTGCGCACTTTGAGCCGCTCCTGGCAAACTAGCCCGGTTGCCAAAAACTGGTGCGCCGCACAAAAATCCATTTGACGGTGCCCCTGCGTCGAAAAATCCTGGCGCATGAAATATTTTATCACCGGCGGCGCCGGCTTCCTAGGCTATCACTTGGTGCAGGCTCTTGCCAAGAAGAAAGAGAAAATCACGCTCTATGATATTGCCGAGTACACCCCCGGCGACTATCCCAAAGACGTAAAATGCGTCCATGGCGATGTGCGGGACCTGCAGGCTCTGATCGCAGCCTCCAAAGGACACGACGTCATCATTCACGCCGCTGCAGCACTTCCTCTTTGGAAGAAAGAAGACATCATGACAACCACTGTGGATGGAACGCGCGCCGTTCTCGAAGCAGCAAAAGCCAATAAGATCAAGCGTGTGGTCTACATCAGCTCCACCGCTGTCTACGGCATCCCCCTCCGTCACCCATTAGTAGAAGAAGATCCCATGGTGGGCGTGGGCCCGTACGGCACTGCCAAGATCGAAGCGGAAAAAATCTGCATGGAGTACCGAAGCAAGACCCTGACCGTGCCCGTGATTCGTCCCAAGACGTTCATTGGGACAGGCCGACTGGGTGTGTTCCAGATCCTTTTCGACTGGGTAGAATCCGGCGCCCGCATCCCCGTGTTTGGAAACGGCAAAAACCGTTACCAGCTTCTTGATGTCCGTGACCTGGTAGACGCTATCCTTCTGGCCGCCACCAAGCCGGACAAGAAAGCAAACGAGACATTCAACTGCGGCGCGGAAAATTTCCGCACTGTGCGTGAAGACGTTGGCGCTCTCTGTGAATTCGCCGGCAACGGCGCGAAAGTACTCGGTGTTCCCTCCGGTCCGGTGAAAGCAGCCCTCCGTGTGTTTGAAGCCATGCACATCTCCCCGCTCTACCGCTGGGTTTATGGAACGGCGGACAAGGATTCCTTCGTGTCCATTGACAAGATCAAGACAAATCTGGGATGGAAGCCCAAGTACTCCAACGCCGATGCGTTGATTGATTCTTACAAATGGTATCTGCAGAACAAGCCAAAAGACGCAGACGAAGTGGCCGGGGTAACGCACCGCGTTCCTTGGAAACAAGGCGTCCTCAAAATCTTCAAAGCTGTCGCTAAGATTATCTAGTAGGCGGCGATCAAGATCGTTTCGATCTCGTTCCGGTCCAGCTCACGCGGTGTGTTCCGCGTGAGCGGGATCTGCATGGCTTTTTCGGCTATGCTTGGCAGTTCCGCTTTGCTGACCTCGAAGTCGGACAGACGCTGGGGCACCTTCAGCTCCATGTAGAGTTTGCGCACACCTTCCACGGCCTTAATGGCAGCTTCAATGACGGTAATGTCTTTGATGTCCTCATCCAAAGCGCGGGCAATTTGCACGTATTTTCCCGCGGACGTTGTGAGATTGTATTCCATGATGTGCGGCAGAAGAATATTCATCGCCGTGTAGAAATCGAGACTCGTGTCAAGACTTGCCGCCAGCGCAAGGCTGTAGCACAACCCCAGGCGGCTGTT
>JACPZR010000609.1 GCA_016195395.1 Spirochaetia bacterium | reverse complement strand
CCGGAGAAGCTCCAAAAGGACACCGAGCGCATAGTAAAACTGTACCTGGGAAACTTCTCCATCGCGCAGGAAGAGATCTATTTCTACCGGAAAACACTTGTGCGGCTCCGTCAAGCCGGGGTCCGAACGATCGTGTTTTGGCCCAGGGTCAATCCCTATCTTGTGAGGGCCTATGAAGACGAACCCCGGATCCGGCAGCTCTGGAAATACCTGTCGGACATTGCGCGGGAAGAGGGAGCGCTGGCTCTGGACTTGAACTACGAAAAAGAGGCTTTCTGCAGCCAGTACTACGATGCGAGCCATCTTTCGGTGAACTGCTTCAGGACAATCGCGCCCTTTATCCTGAGACGCATGGAAGCAGGTTGGTGAAAGCCCAGAAGCACAGCAGGCCGATAGCCCGGGCGCGGGCCGAAATTTGTCGACCCAGGATGAAGTTGCCCCGATACTGAAATCGTGCAGCCCTTATTCAAGTTCATTGATTCTCTGACAGCGAGGCTTCCCCCCCAGGTCCTGAAATTTGTCCGTCTGAGCTTTGTTCTCATCTGGCTGATTCTTGCCACAGTGGCTGTTCTCATCGCATGGTCCACGGGCGTGCGAAAAGCGCCGCAGAGCGGGCAGGATTTGTCGCTTTCGGACATCCGCGAACGCATTCAAAAAGAGAAGAACGAACGCAGCTATTCCCCCGTGACGATCCCGGACTTGGGTGAAATGACGGACGAAGAACGTCACTCGCACATGCCGTTTCAGAGCCGTCCGCTGAAGAAACAGGGTCTGTCCGGGGAAGATACCAAACTGATTGAACCGGACAACATGATCAACGGCTCCGGCTCCGGGACCCTGCCGCCGTTCATGAGCGAGGACACGATCCGCAAACCCAGCGGCAGCGCCCAGTCGGCCGCAGACGAAAACCCGTACCGCAAAAAAGATGAAGAGCGCGTTACCGAACCACAGCCCAAAAAGCCGCTCGCTCCGGACAAGGATAAGCCCAGACAGGAAAAAGGACAGCCGGGCTTCATGCCGATTGATTGATATGCGTCCGTCCCGTGCCATCATCTACGCACTCCTGACCTTTCTTCTGGCTCTCGGTCAGTCTCCGTCAGCCAAGAGTAAGAGCAAAGGAGGAGACGACGAAGGCCGCATTGCCTATGAAATGGCGGCATCGCTCCTGTTGGCCGGCGAGACAGACAAGGCCAAGGCTCGTTTCAATGATGCCATGGGGGCCGGGGGTCGCTACGCGGACCTGGCGCGGTTGGAAATGGTCCGGATTCTTGCCCGCGACACAAAGACACAGAACCGATCGACTGCTGTGAAACAGATTCTTTCCGCCGTGGAAGATGAAGCCATGAAACCCCGGGTGACTTTTGCTGCGGCAGCGGCGCTCTACGGATCAGGGGAGCTGGACGGAGCCTTGGAACTTCTGTTAGACCTGTCGCTTCGACTTCCCGCGGATCGAGGCGCCTCTGATGCCGTGCTTCTATCGGCACAGATCTACTACGACAAAAGACAGTGGACGGCGGCACTAGAACGCGGCCTATTTTTGATCAGCCAATACCCTAAGAGCATACACGTCAGCCGCGCCTATGAATTGATCGCAGCGATCTATTGGATGCCGGGACCGGAATACAGCCCCATCCGGGCTCGACGTGCTTTGGAGCTCGCAGAAGAAAAATCCGTCAAGAGCGCATCGTCCGGATCGCCCGACAATGCGCTGCACAATTAAGCGTCATAACCCGACCGCAAACGCCGATTCACGCCGGCGAAAATACCCAAAACTCT
>JACPZR010000570.1 GCA_016195395.1 Spirochaetia bacterium | reverse complement strand
GCTTCTTCGCCTACGATCTTGATGCCGGGCACCTGGGCCAGGATGTGCCGCAGACCCTCCCGCATGATCGTATGGTCATCCACCAGGAATACTGTAGTCTCTTGCTGGTCTGGTTCAGTCATGTTTCATCGGCACGGATATTGCCACCCGTGTCCCTTTTCCTTTTTCTGAAACGATGCGAATCTCGCCACCCAAATCCTGGGTGCGCCGCTTGATATTATCCAGCCCAAACCCTCCCGGCCGGGCGCCACTGATCCCCCTGCCGTTGTCCGATACGCTCAACGCGAGCACAGAGTCGGCGGATGTCAGGGAGAGACGGACTTTGGATGCGCCCGCATGCTTTGTGATGTTCGCAAAGAGCTCCTGAACAATGCGAAAAATATTAACTTCTGTGTGGTGGTGCGGTTTTCGGGCCATTCCAAATTTCAGTGACGTTGTCACTTTCTCAGGATCAAAGAGGGTTTTGGCCAGGGAACGAATGGCGGCTTCCAAACCAAAATCACGCAGGACCGACGGGTAGAGATTCGTGTAAATCTCCCTGAGCTCTTGACTGGAGCGGTCAATGAGTCCAAGACCGATCTCAAACCGCTGCGGCTTGGCAGCAGGCTGGGACGCAACCAGGTTGATTTTCGCAGCAAGAATTGTCTGCCCAACGCTGTCGTGCAGTTCTGCAGCAATACGCTGACGCTCGTTCTCCTGTGATTGTAGAAGTTGGGAGTAGAGCTGTTCCACGCGGTGCTCCAGCCGCTTAACGTCAGTGATGTCTTTGAGAATGATTCCGGTGTCGTCCATGAAGCGGAACACTGTGTAGCCGAATGTGCGGTCGCCCAAGGTAAATTCGTTGTGCTGTGCGGCGCCCGCGACCCCGGCCCTGATGGCCTTCTCCAATTTCCGGCGGTCGTCCATGCTCACGGCCAGCACCTCGAACAGATGGCGCCCCGCAATCCCCGCAGCGGGATGTTTGAACTCACGTTCAAAGGCAGGATTTGCAAAGCGTACGTGCCGACGCGGATCGAGCGTTATCACGGGCGACATACTGGAAACTAAACTGTCGAAATATCCCGATAACCGGTGGATCTCAGCCTCCGCGCGTTTGCGCGCAGTGATGTCTACCACGATCCCACGCGCGCCAATGATCCGCTTGTGGTGCGCCTTAGTTGATTTGGTGGTCTTTGCGCGGGCGGCCTTGGAATCAGAGGACTTTCCCGGCTTAGTTGTCTCTTCCACCGGCAGAAAATAATATCGAAGACGGAGTTTCTCTTTCGGGATCTCGCACTCGGAAATGGTTACCTCTCCCTCTTTGACGCAGCGGCGGAAGTCTCGCGCAAAGTCCGTTCCCTTGAGGATGCGGATGGCGTCGACGTTAGGCCTCTTCGTTGAGCCTACGCCCAAGAGAGACGTTAGAAAGGGATTGATCGTGAGGATATGCCCTGCGGCGTCCGCGTGCAGGATTCCGATAGGCGCATTTTCAAAAAAGAAGCGGTAGGACTCTTCCTCTACGGGGCTGCGCTTCATTGTTACATTTTGAATGCCGCGTCTGCAGTGTAAATGAAAATCGCAGGCCGCCGAAGCGGCCCTGCCAGCAAGAAGAGCGTTACTACCCCCCTACGGGGCAGGGTAAACCAAATCCAAGTTGGGGAAGTTATACCAGTCGGCGCTGATTTTTCCCGCGGTGCTGTACCAGTCGAAGAAGAACTGGTAGCTCTGGTGAATGTTCTGTCTTTCGTAAGGCCATTTCCAGTTGCCCGGCACAAGGAGCGCCCATGGGAAACCCTTGGGATCAAGGTATTTGTCCGTGCCGTCTGCGTTGAAGTACCGGCCCAGGAAATGGATGTCTTTGCCGGTATTGATGACGCGGAGGAAGAGGTCGTACGGAGCGGATGTGAGCGCGGCGCGCGGCACCGGATCTGTGAAGACTACTTCCAGTTTTGCAGTCATCCCCGTGACGAATGTCTGACCGGCTTTGGTGTTGGCCATGCTGCCGAGAGTATCCCAACTGGTCAGGCCGTTGAAGAGATCAATTCCCGTATTGGACGCCAAGGCGCCCGTTGTCGTGCCCTTAAGCGACCCGTCCGCATTGT